>DATBWJ010000418.1:0-2205 GCA_036514935.1 Xanthobacteraceae bacterium | reverse complement strand
CTGAGGCCCGGCCAGCCGCTCACGTTCCTGCAGACCGCTGCCGCCGCCGGCCCGCCGGCGCGCACCCCTGAACAGGTCGCGGGCGACTGGCACGTGGTGCGCGGGGGAGGCGCGCCGATCTGCACGCTCACGCTCTTGACCGCGCCGGCCGGCAACGACGATTTTGCGCTGCGCGTCAAGCCCGGCTGTGACCGCTCGCTCGTGCGCTTCGGGCTCGCTGCCTGGCAGATGGACCGCGGCGAACTGCTGCTCAAGTCGAGCCGCGGCCAGACCTGGCGGTTCGAGGACAGCGCCGGTGCCTGGCAGCGCATTCCCGAAGGGGCCGAGCCGATGATGCTGGTAAAACCCTGAGCACCGGCGAGATCGGCCGCGCGACGCCGTCCTCAGATGAGCTTGAGGCCCTTGAGGCTGGCGTGGCCCTCCTTGCCGACGATCAGGTGGTCGTGCACCGAGATGCCGAGCGGCCGGGCAATCTCGATGATCGCCTGCGTCATCTGGATGTCGGCGCGCGAGGGCGTCGGATCGCCGGAGGGATGGTTGTGCACGAGGATGACGGCGGTGGCCGACAGTTCCAGCGCGCGCTTGACCACCTCGCGCGGATAGACCGGCGTGTGGTCGACGGTGCCGACCTGCTGCAGCTCGTCGGCGATGAGCTGGTTGCGCTTGTCGAGAAACAGGATGCGAAGCTGCTCCTTGTCGGCGAAGGCCATGGCGGCGCGGCAGTAGTCGAGCACCGCCGACCACGACGACAGCACCGGCCGCCGCTTGACCTCGCCGCGGATCAGGCGGTGGGCGGCGGCCTCGACGACCTTGAGTTCGGTGATGGCGGCCTGCCCGAGCCCCTGAACCTCGGCCAGCCGCTGAGGCGGCGCCGCGATCACCTCCGCGAACGAACCGAACTTGGCGATCAGGCTTTTGGCCAGCGGCTTGAGGTCGCGGCGCAGCAGCGCGCGAAACAGCACGAGTTCCAGCAGTTCATAGTCGGAGAGCGCATCGCCGCCCGCCTCGCGAAAGCGCGCGCGCAGCCGCTCGCGGTGGCCGTGATAGTGCGGCGCCGCCTCGGAGAGCTCGTCCTTGCGACCGCTTTCCTTCAACATGGCTGTCCGCCCCGCCCGCGACGGAGTGCGCCCCAGGATGACGGCAAGACGGCGCCGTTTGCAATGACCAAGCGCGCCGGCCTTGGCGGTCAGGCCGCCCGATACGGCGGCCGGTGCAGGCCCCGCGGGGACAGCGTGAAAATCTCGACCCCGTCCTCGGTGACGCCCACCGCGTGCTCGAACTGGGCAGACAGGGAGCGGTCACGCGTCACGGCTGTCCAGCCGTCGGATAACACTTTGACGTGCGGGCGGCCGAGATTGATCATCGGCTCGACCGTGAACATCATGCCCGGCCGCAGCAGGATGCCCTCGCCCGCGCGCCCGACATGGATGATGTTGGGCTCGTCGTGGAAGAGCTGGCCGACCCCGTGGCCGCAGAAGTCGCGCACCACGCTCATGTGCTGGCTCTCGACGTAGCCCTGGATGGCGGCGCCGATGTCGCCCGTCGTCGCACCCGGCCGGATCGCGGCAATGCCGCGCATCATCGCCTCGTAGGTGACCTCGATCAGCCGCTCGGCGCGGCGGGGGACGGCGCCGACCGCGTACATGCGGCTGGAGTCGCCGTGCCAGCCGTCGAGGACGAACGTCACGTCGACATTGACGATGTCGCCTTCCTTGAGCGGCTTGTCGTTGGGAATGCCGTGGCAGACCACGTGATTGATGGAGGTGCAGGTCGACTTCGTGTAGCCGCGGTACATCAGGGTTGCCGGCCAGGCGCGGTGGTCCATGGCGAACTCGAACACGAATCGGTCGATGTGCTCGGTCGGGACGCCGGGCGCAATCTCCGCCGCCAGCAGGTCGAGGCACTCGGCGGCCAGGCGACCCGCTTTCCGCATGCCCTCGAAGGCTTCCGGCCCGTAGAGCTTGATCTGCCCGGTCTTGCGCAGCGGCGCAGCCGCCGCATCGACGTACGTCATTGCGTTGTGCCCACGAAAGCCTCGGAGTTGCGTCTTGCCCTCAATTTAAGGTCTCGCCGCTCTCTTGCAAGGACGACCCGCCCGCGCAGCGCCGGCGCGGCGTGTTAAGATTGATGGCTCGCCCACGAGCGTGACAGCCGAGCGATGACAACCGACCCAACGGCTCCTTACGGCGCGCTCGCGCCCGGCCG
>DATBWJ010000417.1:0-8308 GCA_036514935.1 Xanthobacteraceae bacterium | reverse complement strand
CTGGGAGTGACCCCGCCAGCCATCATCCGACGCCTCTGTTCCCTCAGGCTCTGCGGCCCGTGCGTTCGCGCAGCCTAGCGCGCAGCGGGCCGGATCGGCTTAAGAAGGCTGGTTAACCGGCAGTGTCGCTGTGGCGATGATTGACGAGGCCTTGCCGCATTCCCGTCAAATGAAGCAAGTTGCGCGGGAGCAACCCCCCCGCCGGCCCCTCGATCGCGCGTTCACCGGCAAACGGGGTCCAGCATGGCGACTTGCCGTCCTTCGGCGTCGACCCTAAATCGGGGTCGGACCCATCATGAACGCCTTCCTGGATCAATCCGCCCTGACCACGCTGGCCGAGCGCCTCGTTGCGGCCGCGCGGCAAGCCGGCGCCGATGCCGCCGATGCCATCGCGACCCGCAGCGTGTCGCAATCCGTCGAGGTGCGCGAAAACAGCGTCGAGGAGTCCGAACGCTCCGAATCCGACAGCGTCGGCTTGCGGGTCTTTGTCGGACACCGGCAGGCGGTGGTCTCGACCAACGACCTGGGCGAGGCCGTCGATGCCCTTGCCGAGCGGGCGGTGGCAATGGCGCGGGTTGCACCGGCGGACCGTTTCGCCGGGCTCGCCGATGCCGACCTGCTCGCCACATCGGTACCCGAACTTGACTTGCTCGACCCCGACCTGCCGCCGGTGACGACCCTTGAGGAGCGCGCACGCGCCGCCGAGGCCGCAGCGCTAGCGGTCAAGGGCGTATCGAGATCAGGCGGCGCGTCGGCTTCCGCCGGCATCGGCGGCGTGGTGCTGGTGACGAGCGCCGGCTTCAGCCAGGCCTATGTCAGCTCGCATCATGGCGTATCGATGCAGGCGATCGCCGGCGAGGGCACCGGCATGGAGCGCGACTACGATTTCTCATCGACCATCCACGGCGCCGATCTCGACGCGCCGGAAAAGATCGGCCGCAGCGCCGGCGAGCGCGCGGTCAGGAGGCTCAATCCGCGCAAGGTGGCCACCCGCAAGGCGCCGGTCGTGTTCGATCCGCGCGTGGCCGGCTCGCTCATCGGGCATCTCGCCTCTGCGATCAATGGCTCCGCCGTCACCCGCGGCACCACCTTCCTGAAGGACAAGCTGGGCGCGCAGCTCTTCGCCGAGGGCATCGAGATCATCGACGATCCCCTGCGCCGGCGCGGCCTGCGCTCGCATCCTTTCGACGCCGAAGGCGTGGCCGGCCAACGGCGCGCAATCGTCGCGAACGGCCGGCTGACCACGTGGATTCTCGACTGCGCGACCGCGCGCGAGCTCGGCATGCGAACCACCGGCCATGCCCAACGCGGCGTGTCGTCAACGCCCTCGCCCAGCCCCTCCAACCTGCATCTCGAGCCGGGCGTGCTCACCCCCCAGGCGCTGATCGCCGACATCGCGGAAGGGTTCTACGTCACCGACCTGATCGGCATGGGCGTCAACATCGTCACCGGAGACTACAGCCGGGGCGCCTGCGGCTTCTGGATCGAGCGTGGGGAGATTGCCTATCCGGTGAGCGAGGTGACGATCGCGGGTCACCTGGCCGATATCTTCCGCACGCTGGCGCCCGCCAATGATCTGGTGTTCCGCTATGGCATGAACGCGCCGACGGTGCGCGTGGAGGGATTGACGGTTGCTGGCGTCTGACACCGATCACATCGGGCTTGCGGCCGGGCTCACCCAGGCGGTGCGGGAGGCCGGCGCGCTCGCGCTGCGCACCTTCAATGCACAGCTCAAGCATTGGACGAAGGGCAAGGATTCGCCGGTCTCTGAGGCGGATATCGCGGTCGACCGCCTGCTCCGGGAACGGCTGCTCGCGCTGGGCCCCGACTATGGCTGGCTATCGGAGGAGACCGAGGACAATCTCTTGCGCCTGTCCGCGCATCGCCTGTGGGTGGTCGATCCGATCGACGGCACCCGCGCCTATATCGCGGGCCTTCCCGATTGGACGATTTCAGTGGCGCTGGTGGAGAGCGGCCGTCCGGTGATGGCGGCCGTCTACGCGCCGGTTGCCGAGGAGTTCTTCTTCGCGGCGGCAACGGCTGGCGCCACCTGCAACGACAGGCCGATTACCGTCAGCGCCGGCGAGGGCGTGCGCGGTGCGCGCATTGCCGGCCCCCGGCGCACGATCGATCGGCTGGTCGAGGCCGAGCCGGAGATCGTGGTAGAGCCCCGCATCCATTCGCTCGCGCTGCGATTTGCGCGCGTGGCGCAGGGCCGCCTCGATGCCGCGCTCGCCGCCGGCAACAGCCATGACTGGGACCTTGCGGCGGCCGACCTTTTGGTGCACGAAGCCGACGGGGCGCTGACGACGCTGGCGGGAGAGCGACTCATCTACAACCGCTCCGAGCCCAGGCACGGGCCGTTGATTGCGGCCGGACGGTCCCGTCACCGTGCGTTGAGCGAGCTATTGCGCGAACGGCAGATCTAAGCCGCGCTCAGGCGGCCCTGCGCTGGCGATGGTGAGGGTGATTCATGACGGGCAAGCCCGCCAGGCAATTGCTGCACCTGGTGTTCGGAGGCGAGGTGGTGAGGCTCGACTCCGTCCAGTTCAAGGACCTCGACAAGCTCGACGTCGTCGGCATCTACCCCGATTACGCGACCGCGTATGGTGCCTGGAAGGCGAAGGCCCAGCAGACCGTCGACAACGCGCACATGCGTTATTTCATCGTCCACTTGCATCGCCTGCTCGATCCCGAGCAAGGCAAGCGCGCCAAGTCGGGCTGACAGCGTGTGGAGCGTTGAAATGCTGGTGAGGCGGATGACGCGCTCGCGCCCGTTCCAGACCGCGCTGGGTGCGATCGGCGCTGCCTATCTGCGGCTGGTGTGGAAGACGAGCCGTGTGACCATCGAGCCGGCGGACATCTATGAACGGATCGTGCCAGACCTGCCGATCATCGTGGCCTTGTGGCACGGCCAGCATCTCATGGCGCCGTTTCTCAGGCGCGCGGAGCACCGGGCCAAGGTCTTGATCTCGCGCCATCGCGACGGTGAGATCAACGCCATTGCGGTCGAGCGGCTCGGCAGCGGCACGATCCGCGGATCGGGCGACCATGGCCGGCGGTTCGACCGCAAGGGAGGAGTCGGTGCGTTCAAGGGCATGCTCGAAGCGCTCGGCGAGGGCTACATCGTGGTGCTGACGGCGGATATCCCGAAGGTCGCACGCGTTGCCGGGGAAGGCATTGTGAAGCTGGCGAGCGTCTCAGGGCGGCCGATCTATCCCGCCGCGGTCGCAACCAGCCGGCGCATCGAGATCGATAGCTGGGATCGCTCGGCGGTGAATCTGCCGTTCAGCCGTCTTGCGATCGTGGCCGGATCGCCCATTCGCGTGCCCGATCGGGCAGACCGGGCGACACTGGAGAACTACCGCTCCCTGGTCGAGTCCGAGCTCAACGCGGCGACCGCGCGCGCCTACGCTATTGTCGATCGCGGGGAGCAGGGATGAGCGAGAGGCTGCCGGCCATGCTCTCGGCCTACCGGCTCGCGACACTGGCGGCAACGCCGCTCGCCAGTCCGCTGCTCTCCTATCGCCTCCGGCGCGGCAAGGAGCATCCGGCCCGCCTGTGCGAGCGGCGCGGTCAAACGCAAATTGCCCGCCCGCCGGGTGCGCTCGTCTGGGTCCATGGCGCAAGCGTCGGCGAGCTGACCGCCGCCATTCCGCTGATCGAGCGCATCAAGGCGCGCGGCTTCACCCTGCTCGTCACTTCCGGCACCGTCACATCCGCCAGCATCGCCCGCCAGCGCCTGCCGCAAGGCGTGATCCATCAGTTCATTCCGCTCGATGCGCCCGGCTTCGTCAGCCGCTTCCTCGACCACTGGCGGCCGAGCCTTGCATTGTTCGTGGAATCCGATCTGTGGCCGAACTTGATCCTTGCGAGCGCGGCGCGCGGCACGCCGCTGATCCTGATCAATGGACGGCTGTCGGACCGCTCGTTCAGGCGCTGGCAGCGCGTCCCTCGACTGATCGAGGCGCTGCTGCAGAAGTTCGATCTCTGCCTCGTGCGCTCCGAGGAGGACGCCAATCGCTTCAGCGAGCTGGGAGCGCCCCGCCTCAGCGTCGTCGGAAACCTCAAGCTCGACGTGCCGCCGCTGCCCGTTGACGACTCCAGGCTCGCCGAATTGACCGAAGCGGTCGCCGCGCGCGCACTGCTGGCGGCCGCCTCCACCCATTCCGGCGAGGAGGAGGTGATCGTGAAGGTCCATCGCCGCCTGAAGGCGAGCTTCCCCGGCCTCCTCACGATCATCGCGCCCCGCCATCCCCAGCGCGGACCGGAGATCGCCGGCCTCGTCGAGGCGGCCGGGTTGAGCGCGGCATTGCGCTCGACGGGAAAGCTGCCGACGGCCGCCACCGAGGTCTATGTCTGCGACACGGTGGGCGAGCTCGGCATGATTTATCGCCTTGCGCCCATCGTGTTCATGGGCGGCTCGCTCGTCGCCCACGGCGGGCAGAACCCGATCGAGGCGATCAAGCTGGGCGCCGCCATCCTGCACGGGCCATTCATCTCCAATTTCGCCGAGATTTACGCCGCGCTCGATGGCGCCGGAGGCGCCGAGCTAGTGGCCGATGCCGCTGGTCTTATCCAGCGCGCCGGCGCCTGGCTCAAGAATCCCGACGAACGGCGGCAGGTCGTGGCGATGGCGCAGAAGACCATGGAGGCGCTCGGCGGAGCGCTCGAGCGCACGCTGGCCGCCGTCGATCCCTATCTTTTGCACCTGCGTCTCGAGCACCATGCGTGAGCCGGGCTTCTGGCGCCACGACGGGGCCATTGCGGCGCTGCTGTCGCCGCTGGCGGCGATCTATGGCGGGCTCGCCGCGCGACGCATGGCGCGGAGCGGCGCGCGCGCCGGCGTCCCGGTGATCTGCGTCGGCAACTTCATCGTCGGCGGCGCGGGCAAGACGCCGACGGCGATCGCGCTGGCGCACATGCTGATCGCGGAAGGGGGGCGCCCCTTTTTTCTCACCCGTGGCTATGGCGGCAGGCTCTCCGGTCCGGTGCGCGTCGAGCCGGGCCACCGCGCGCGCGATGTCGGAGACGAGCCGCTGCTCTTGGCGCGCGCCGCTCCCACCGTCGTTGCGCGCGATCGCGTGGCGGGGGCGGCGAGGGCCGTCGCCGCCGGCGCCGACGTGATCGTGATGGACGATGGCTTCCAGAATCCATCCCTGCACAAGGACTTTGCGCTGATCGTCATCGACGGCGAGCATGCGCTCGGCAATGGCCGCATCATCCCGGCAGGCCCGCTGCGTGCCCCCCTCGCTGCGCAACTGGAGCGCGCCTCCGCGCTGTTGGTGGTGGGAGACGCCGAGGCCGGTGCCGGCGAGGTCGCAAGTGCCGCCCGCGCGCGCGGCCGGCCGGTGCTGCGCGGCTTTCTCGCGCCCGATCCGGCGGCCGTCGCCGCGCTCGCCGGCAGGAAAACCCTCGCCTTCGCCGGCATCGCACGGCCGCAAAAGTTCTTCGCCACTTTGGAGTCAGCAGGAATCGTGGCGGTGCTGACGCGCGCTTTTCCCGACCACCATCGCTATAGCCGGGCCGAAGCGACCGCGCTCGCGCAAGAGGCCGCGCACGAGGGGCTCACGCTGCTCACCACCGAGAAAGATTTGGCGCGGATTGAAGGCGATGCCGACGCCGCCCCGCTCGCGGAGGCCGCGATGGCGCTGCCCGTAAAACTCGCCTTCGAGGACGCGGACGCCGTGCGCGCGTTGCTGGGCGGGGTGCCGCGCGGAAAATGCCGGACACTCGCGGCTACTTGAAACGGCCGGGATGCAGCCGTTTGAGCACCGCCTCCGGGCTGGCATAGGCCTCCTGGCGCTCGACGCTCCAGTATTTCAGCTCTTCGAGCGGGATCGGTATCCCGGTGACGGCGCAGCGGACGAAGGCGCCGGGCCGGATCACGCGGAAATCTCCGTCGAGGTATTTGATTTCCGCTTCCCCCGGCGAGCGCGGATCGAAGCGATTGAGCACGTCAGGCCTCCTCGGGCGTCGGCGGCCTTGCGGCCTGCCCGAACATAGTCACTCTCCCAGGCGAGCGAAACCCTGCCCTGCGCGAACGGTAAAGGCGCATCAGGGATCGAACAGGCTGCCCTGCCCCTTGGCGCCGCTTGCGCGCGGCGTCCTCGCTTTGGCCGGCTCCAACGGTGCGCTCGCGCCGCCGCTGGTCGCAACGGCGCCGACGTGGCCGTCGGAGAACTCGATGTCGAGAGCAAGACCGGCGCTGATGCTCGCTGCTGTCCGCAGCGGCCGGCCGGCCGCGTCGCGCACGAGCGCAAATCCGCGCGCGAGCACGCCCTGATAGGACAGCGCCGTCAGCACCTGCCCCGCGCGGCCGACCCGTTCCGCGCGCTGATCGATCCCGCTGCGCGCGGCCCGCCCGGCACGCAGAAAGAGCGCCGCCGCGCGCTCGCGCGCACGCGCGATGCGCACGCGGTGGGCATCGGCATGGGCGCGCAGGCCCGCCCGCAGGCGCGCCGATGCCACCGCGAAGCGCTGCCGCCGCCGCTCGCCGCCGAGTTCCATGGCGCGGGCGAGGCCGCGCGCAGCCGCTGCAAGGCGGTCGGCCGCGCGCAGAATGCGCCCGCGCAGGAGCTGCCGGGTGAGCCGCGCGCCGATGCGCGAGAGCGCGGTGCGATGGACCTGAGCGTTGGCGCGCAACGCCCGCGGCAGCCGGTCGGCCGCCCCGTCGAGCCGTTGCCGCGCAAAGCCGAGAAGCGCGTCGGCGCTCGGCAGCGCGCGCAGGGCCGCGCGCAGTTCGGTGCGGCGCGCGTCCTGGCCGCGCCGCCAACACGCGAATGCCCGGCGCCCGGCGTCGGCCACGCGCGCGATCAGCTCGGCGCGCACCGGCACCGCCATCTCGGCGGCCGCGGTCGGGGTGGGCGCGCGCCGGTCGGCGGCGAAATCGATGAGCGTGATGTCGGTCTCGTGGCCGACCGCCGAGATGAGCGGGATCAAACTCTCGGCGGCCGCGCGCACCACGATTTCCTCGTTGAACGACCACAGGTCCTCGATCGAGCCGCCGCCGCGGGCGACGATGATGAGGTCGGGTCGCGGAATCTGGCCTTCGAGCGGCAGCGCGTTGAGGCCGCTAATCGCTGCCGCGATCTCCTCGGCGGACCCCTCCCCCTGCACGCGCACGGGCCACACCAGCACGCGGCGCGGAAAGCGGTCGGCGAGCCGATGCAGGATGTCGCGAATGACGGCGCCGGTCGGCGAGGTGACGACGCCGATCACCTCGGGCAGATAGGGCAGGAGCTGCTTGCGCGCCTCCGCGAACAGGCCTTCGGCCGCGAGCTTGTGCTTGCGCGCCTCCAACAGCGCCATCAGCGCGCCGAGCCCGGCGGGCTCCAGGCTCTCGATCACGATCTGGTAGGTCGAACGTCCGGGATAGGTGGTGAGGCGGCCGGTGGCAACGACCTCCAGTCCCTCCTCGGGCTTGATGCGCATGCGGCCGAACACGCCCTTCCACACCACCGCGTCGATGCGCGCGATTTCATCCTTGAGCGTGAAATAGCAGTGGCCGGACGAATGTCGCCCGCGGTAGCCCGAAATCTCGCCGCGCACGCGCACGTAGCCGAAGTTGTCCTCGACGACGCGCTTGAGCGCTGCCGACAGCTCCGAGACTGTCCACTCGGGGATGTTGATGCGCGGCTCGTTCTGGTCCGATGCCATGTCGCGGCCACCTTAGCTCGATTCATGGCCTTGTGTAGGCTGACCGCAGCGCTGCACCGCCCCCATGGAAGGCCGCGAACTCGGATCATTGGCTTGCTTTCCCGATCGAGTCCGCCGCTGGCGGGCCTACGTCGTGCCGGCAGCCGGGGATGGCCGGTGTGCGGACACGGCATGTCCGGCGGCGAGGGTGCTGTGGTAGACCGGGCGCTCGGATGCTCGCGCGGTGCCGCACACGCTGATGGATGCCCCCGCTCGCTCGCACGCGGCCCACTCGCTGACGCACCAGGAGGCGCGGCTTATCGTCATCGGCATGATGCTGCCGGTGTTCATGGGCTCGCTCGACCAGACGGCGCTGGCCAGCGCGCTTCCGGCGATCGGGCGCGACTTCGACAACATGCGCGATCTGCCGTGGCTGATCACCACCTACCTGATCGCCGCGACGGCCTCCACCCCGCTCTACGGCAAGCTCAGCGACATCCACGGGCGCCGCTTCACGGTCCTGATCGCGGTGGCGGCCTACATGGCGGGCTCGCTTGTCTGTGCGCTCGCGCCCAACATGGCGATGTTGATCCTGGGGCGCGCCCTGCACGGTCTCGGCGGCGGCGGCCTGATCTCCTCCGGCATGGTCGTGCTCGGCGATATCGCCCCG
>DATBWJ010000416.1:0-3344 GCA_036514935.1 Xanthobacteraceae bacterium | reverse complement strand
GGCTTAGCCGCGCGCCGAGGCTTGAGCCGCCGGAAGGCGCCGGCCAGGCCGCAATCTGTCCGAGCATCGGGACCGGCAACCGCTTTCAGTGCGTGTGCGGCGCCGATCTCGGGCCGGCCACCGAGGACTGGAAGCCGCGCGCGCACCGCCGCGTCGTGCCGGCGCACACCTGCGGCCCGCATCTCACGCTACACGCCGAGCTGGAGCTGCGCGAATTCGCCTGCACCGAATGCGGAACGCTGCTCGAGATCGAAGTGGCGCGCTGCAACCAGGAGTCGCTCGCGACCATCGTCCTGGACGGCTGACTCCTGCACCGCGGGTGCCGGTGAGCCAACCGCGCCGAGGTCATCCGACCTCGGCGGCGCGGGCATTTGCATCTTGATAATCAGGCGCCTACCCTGGATAAGGTACGGCGAATCAGGTCCGCTTGCCGGCTCGCCGATACCGACTTCGGCGTCATCCAGCGACACCTACGCTCCGCAACACCCGGGCCATGCGCGGCAGGTACGCCTTCTGGGTTGCTCCCGCGGCCACCGCCTCGATCCTTATCCTGGCGCTGGCGCTGGCGGGGTGGCTGGCGCTGTATCTCGCCCACTCCACGCGCGCCCTGATCGATCAAAATGCCCAGCGCCAGGCGCATGAAATCACCGCCGTCATCGATCATGAGATCGCCGGCACCAAGAGCGTGCTCGCCGCGCTCGCCGCCTCGCGTTTCCTGCAGGACCGCAACCTGGATGACTTCCACGCCCACGCGATAAGCGTCGCGCGGAGCCTGGCGCTGCAGATCATCCTCTATGAGTCGCAGAGCGGCCGCCAACTGATCAACACGGCGTTGACGAGGGATGCCTCGCTTGCCGGCGGCATGACGGTGCCGCCGGAATTGCGCGAGCAGATGCTGGCCGCCACGGACTCGTTCGTCACCAACGTCATGTTTGCTCCCCTGGTCGGTCGCCACAACGTCGCCGTCGTCATGCCGGTTCACCTGGGCGATCGGCTCGAGTATTTCCTGTTGGTCGCTATTCCCGCAGACGAATTCGCGAAAACACTGTCGCGCGCTCACCTGGCTGATGATCTTGCCGCGGCGGTGATCGACCGCATGGGAAACCTGATTGCGGGATCGCCGACGCATGTCGGCGTGGTGGGCGAGCCGGTGCCGTTCGCGGTCGTCGAGGCCTCGGAGCTGCAAGGCGTTTTCCAGGCGAATGATCCTCGCGGCATTCTATTTCGCTGGCATTACATCCGCTCGCAACCCACCGGCTGGATGGTCGTCGTCGGCTTGCCAATCAGCCTGTACCGCCGGCCGGTTCATATCGCCGTGGCCGGCGTGTTGATTTTCGGTGTCCTGGCGGCGCTCGCGGTCGGGTTGGGTTTCTCGGCCGCCAGGCGCCGGTTTGCGCGTGTCGTCGGCGACCTGAACGACGTGGCGAAGAACCTGCCTCATTTCGCCGCCGAGCCGGCGAGCGTCGTGCGCGACCAAGAGGCGCAGGAACTATCCACGACCCTGGTCGGCGCCTGCCAACGGTGCGAGGCCGAACGGCAGTTCGCGGTCGACGCCGCCGACGTCGGCACCTGGAGCTGGGAGCTGCCGACGGGCAGAGTCTATTGGTCGGAGCGCATGAGGCGCCTGATGGGAGCTCCCGCCACCTTTGTCCCGCGCCCGCAGGGGCGCCTCGACTTCGTTTATCCGGCCGACCGCGAGTTCGTCACAGAAACAATCGAACGCTGCCTGGCCGGGCAAAACCACTACGACGTCGAGTACCGCGTCGGCGGCCGCGACGGGCGCCCGCTGCGATGGGTCAACGCCCGGGGCCGGGTGGAACGCGACGACATCGGCGCCCCCATTCGCGTCCACGGTGTCATCCAAGATATCACCGCGCGCAAGGACGCCGAGCGCGAGCACGCCGAGTTGCGGCGCCGTCTGATGCAGGCGCAGGAAGCCGAGCGCAGCCGGCTCGCGCACGAGCTTCACGACGAGACCGGACAAGCGCTGACCGCCGCTCTGCTCGAGCTGAAAAACCTGGAAGGCTTTGTGACGGAGGCTGGAGACGTCCGGCTGCAGCGTCTGCGCAGCCAGATGGAGGAGATGGGGCGCACCTTACGCCACGTCGCGCGCGAGCTGCGTCCAGGCGCGATTGAGGACCTTGGATTGCGCGCCGCCCTTGCCAACCACATTTCCGACTGGAGCGAGCAATATGGGATCGAGACTGATTTCCTGTGTGACGACTCATGCCTCGACGGGCTTGCCGATGAGGTGCGCACCACGATCTACCGCATCGTCCAGGAAGCGCTCACCAATGTCGCCAAGCATGCGGCGGACGCCACCATCGTCAGCGTGATCATCAGTTGCCGCGAGGAGCTGCTTCAACTGACGATCGAGGATAACGGGCCCGGCTTCAATCCCAGCGAGCCCCCGCAAGGACGGCCGCAAGGCCTTGGCCTCGCCGGCATGCGTGAGCGCTTGTCGTTGATTGGTGGTACCATCGACATCGAATCGACAACCGGCGTGGGAACCACGCTGTTCGTGCGCATACCGCGCAAAGAGCACGAGGCTCAGCGATGAAAGAGAAGATAAGGATCGTGCTCGTCGACGATCACCCGGTCGTGCTTGCGGGGTTGCGCCATCTCGTCGGTGGAGAGGAGGACTTCGAGGTTCTCGGAGAGGCGACGTCCGGCCTTGGCGGACTGAAGATCATCCGCGAGAGCCGGCCGGACGTGGCGGTCATCGATATCTCGCTGCCCGAACTCAACGGCGTGGCGTTGACGCGGCGGCTGGCGGCCGAATGCCCGGCGATCCGCGTGCTCATTCTCACCTTCCGCGAAGAGCGCGCCTATGTGACCGAGAGCATCCAGGCCGGCGCGCGCGGCTACGTCCTCAAGCGGTCGGCGCCGGAACGGCTCGTTCAGGCGATTCGGGCGGTCTTCCTCGGCGTTCCGTTCATCGATCCTGCCATTGCGGGCGAGGGATTGGGTTCACGGAAGACGCCGGCCGCCCGGCGAGGGGCGCCAAGCACCCTCCCGGGTCTGACCGATCGCGAGACCGAGGTGCTGAGACTGTCGGCGCTCGGCTACACCAACAAGGAGATCGCCGCGCGGATCGGTGTCGGAGTGAAATCGATCGAGACCTACAAGTCGCGCGCGAGCGAGAAGCTCGGGCTGCGGACGCGCGCCGAGATCGTCCGCTACGCCTCCGCGCGCGGCTGGCTTGCGGATGCGTGATACCGACTCCGCTTGGTTACTTCTTCGTCATCACCGGGCCGCCGCGAAGCGGCGAGTCCCGGTGATCCCGATCGTCTGGGCACGGCCGCGCCCTGCTTATCGAGATCGCCGCGACAAGCGCGGCGATG
>DATBWJ010000415.1:0-3398 GCA_036514935.1 Xanthobacteraceae bacterium | reverse complement strand
CCGATGCCGCCGCAGCCGCGGCCACGCTTGCCGCCTATGCGGTCGGGCTGTTTCCGTTCGTGCTCGCGCGCAGCGTGTCGGCGACGTTTCTTGCCCGCGGCGACACCGCCACGCCGGTCAAGGCGCTGTTCGCGGCGGTGGCGGTCAACGTCGCGTGCAAGATCGCGCTGATGGGACCGCTGGCGCAGGTCGGCCTCGCGCTCGCCACCGCCATCGGCGGCTGGGTCAACCTCGCGCTCCTCGTTGCGTTGGCCGCGCGTGCCGGGCTGATCCGGCGCGATGCCCGCCTGAACACCTCGGCGGTCGGGATCGCTGCGGCAGGGCTCGCGCTCGCGGCGGCGCTGTGGGCCGCCGAGCGGGTGCTTGGGGCGTGGCTTGCCGGCCTGCCCGCGCAGGCGGAGGCGACCCTTGTGGCGCTCGTCGTCGTCGGGGCGGCTGTCTATTTCGGCGTGGCGATACTCTTGCTCGGCCGGGGCTGGTTCGCGGCCCTGCGCGGCCGGACCGCCGGACCGGCCGCCGTCCCACCGCTCGACGGGGACTGACCGGCGCGCGCTCCAATTGCCCCCAATTTGCCCCTGAAACGCGTGGTCACGCCCGGACTTGCGGGCCTGCGGCCACGCCGCTAGGAGCATGGCAGTCAGCCACACGAGACCTGCGGAATACCGTCACTCCGCGGAGGGGCGTCTGTGGCTGTTGCAAGCGAGTTGCGGGGCGGCCCTGCGCTCACGCGCGGGTGCGCCGGCCGCTCCGTGGCCTATATAGAGGCCGTTTTCGAGCAACATCGCCACGGAGGGCCCATGTCGAACGTCTCTGCGCGCTCTGCCGTGGTGCTTGGCGCGATGGTGCTCGCGCTCGCGCTTTCCGCCTGCGGCGAGGGGGCATCCCAGCCCCCGCAAGCCGCCCCGCCGCCCCCGCCGGTGACGGTCGCAAAGCCCGTTCAACGCACCGTGACCGAGCAGGACGAGTATGTCGGTCGCTTCGTCGCGGTCGATACGGTCGAGATGCGCGCGCGCGTCTCCGGTTACCTTGAGGGCGTCCACTTCACCGACGGGCAAATCGTCCGCGACGGCGACCTCCTGTTCAGCATCGACCGGCGGCCATTCGAGAACACGCTGGCGCACGCCCAGGCCAACCTGACGCAAGCGCGCGCCAATCTTGCATATGCCGAAAGCGATCTTGAGCGCGGCAACCAGCTCGTGCGCGACAAAACCATCACCCAGCAGACTTTTGAGCAGCGCACGCAGGCCAAGCGCGTGACGGAGGCCGCCGTCGCCGCGCAGGAGGCGGCGGTGCGACAGGCGAGCCTCGACCTCGAGTTCACCGAGCTGCGCGCGCCGGTGAGCGGGCGCATCGGCGACCGCCGCGTGTCGCCCGGCAACCTGGTGATGGGCGGCACGAGCGCCACGCCGACCCTGCTCGCGATGATCATGTCGATCGATCCCATCCGCTTCGAGTTCACCGTCGACGAGGCCTCCTACCTGCGCTACGAGCGCCTGGCCAGGCAGGGCGGCGACGTGGCGAGCCGCCACGGCGGCGCGGCCGTTTCGCTCAAGCTCATCGACGAGCCGGAATTCGTGCACAAGGGCCGCCTCGACTTCATCGACAACGCGATCGACCGGGCGTCCGGAACGATCCGCGGCCGCGCCGTCTTCGAAAATCCCAGCGGCGTGTTCACGCCCGGCATGTTCGCGCGCCTACGCGTGCCCGGCTCCCGGCCCTATCAGGCATTGCTGGTGCCGGACGTGGCGATCGCCTCCGAGCAGACGCGCAAGTACGTGCTCACGGTGGCCGACGACGGCACGGTGCAGCAGAAATACGTCACGCTGGGGCCGGCTATGGGGCACCTGCGCGTGGTGAAAGAGGGCATCAGCGCGGACGAGCGCGTCATCGTCAATGGCCTGATGCGGGCGCGGCCGGGCCAGAAGGTGACGCCGCAGGAGCAAGGTGCGCTGCTCGGGCCGGGCCGGCCGTCCGCCGAGGCGGGCTCGCCACGGGCCAATTGAGCAAGAGCGGGTCTGCGGGTGAACCGCGCGAGGCCGGGTGAGGTCACCGCATGAGGATTTCACACTTCTTCATAGACCGGCCGATCTTCGCCTCGGTCGTCTCGATCGTGATCGTGATCCTCGGCGGCGTGACGTTCGCGCGGCTGCCGGTTGCGCAATATCCCGAGATCGCGCCACCCATCATCACCGTCACCGGCTCGTATCCGGGCGCCAGCGCCGAGACGGTGGCGGAGACCGTCGTCGCGCCGATCGAGCAGCAGGTCAACGGCGTCGAAGGCATGCTTTATCTGTCGTCGAGCTCGACCGCCGACGGGCGCTTCTCGATCTCGGTCACCTTCGACATCGGCGTGAACCTCGATATCGCGCAGGTACAGGTGCAGAACCGCGTGTCGACCGCAACCCCGCGGCTACCGCAGGCGGTGCAGCAGATCGGCGTGGTCGTGGCCAAGAGCTCGCCCGACATCCTGCTCTTGGTGAATCTCTATTCGCCTGACAAGTCGCGCGATGCGCTGTTCATGTCGAATTACGCCAACATCCAGATCAAGGACGTGCTGACCCGGGTCGAAGGCGTCGGCTCGATCACCGTGTTCGGCGCGCGCGACTACGCAATGCAGGTCTGGCTCGAGCCGGACAAGATGCAGTCGCTCAACATCACCGCGCTTGACGTCACGCAGGCTCTGCAGGGCCAGAACGTGCAGGTCGCCTCCGGCGTGCTCAACCAGCCGCCGGTGCCGAGCCAGCTTGCCTTCCAGGTCGCCGTGCGCACGCTCGGCCGGCTGTCGGACCCGGTGGAGTTCAGCGACATCGTGGTCAAGCGGACGGCCAACGCGGTGGTGCGCGTGAAGGACGTGGCGCGCGTCGAGCTCACCGGCCAGGACTATTCCTCCAACTCCTACCTCGATCGCGATCCTTCCGTCGCCATCGCCGTGTTCCAGCGCCCCGGCTCGAACGCGCTCACGACCGGCGACAACCTGCGCCGGACCATGGAGCAGATCGCGCAGAACTTTCCGCAGGGGCTGAAGCACACCATCATCTACGATCCCACCCAATACATCCGCGAATCGGTGCAGGCGGTGATCGTGACGATCTTCGAGGCGATCGTCCTGGTCGTGCTCGTGGTGCTGCTGTTCCTGCAGACCTGGCGCGCGGCCGTGATCCCGATCGTCGCCATTCCGATCTCGCTCGTCGGCACGTTCTTCGTGATGGGGCTGTTCGGCTTCTCGCTCAACAGCCTGTCGCTGTTCGGGCTCGTGCTCGCGGTCGGCATCGTGGTGGACGACGCGATCGTGGTGGTGGAGAACGTCGAGCGGATCATGGGGGAAGAGGGCTTGTCGCCGCGCGAGGCCACGCGCAAGGCGATGCGGCAGATCACTGGCGCCATCATCGGGATCACGC
>DATBWJ010000414.1:0-2099 GCA_036514935.1 Xanthobacteraceae bacterium | reverse complement strand
CCGCCGATGCCGGCGCCGCCCGAAATGTGGCAGTTCCTGCCGATCTGCGCGCACGAGCCGACGGTCGCCCAGGTGTCGACCATGGTGCCGGTATCGACGTAGGCGCCGAGATTGACGAACGAGGGCATGAGCACGACCCCGGGCGCGATATAGGCGGAACGGCGCACAATGCTGCCGGGCACCGCGCGAAAGCCGGCGGCGCGGAAGCGGCTCTCGCTCCAGCCGTCGAATTTTGAGGGAACCTTGTCCCACCACGCCCCCCGGCCGGGTCCGCCCGCGATCATCGCCATGTCGTTGAGGCGAAACGACAGCAGCACCGCCTTTTTCAGCCACTGGTTGACGCGCCAGACGCCGTCCGGCTGGCGCTCGGCCACGCGCACCTCGCCGCGGTCGAGCAGATCGAGCGCGGCCTCGACCGCCGCGTGCACCGGACCCTGCGTCGCCGGCCCGATGCCGTCGCGGGCCTCGAAGGCGGCGTCGATGGTGCGGGCAAGCTCGGCGTGCGTCATGCGACACCTTTGAAAATCTGCTGTGGGTGTGTCGCGGACGCACTAGCCAAAGTCAACGCCCGCCCGCAAGCCATGATGAACTCGCGAGGCACATGGCGAGTTAACGGCGGGCCGCAGCATCACCGCCGCAGATGAGTTGCGGTGACATCTGAGGTCATTGAATCTGCACATGATCTTCTCCGAGAAGTCATAACTTTTCGGGATCATGGGCCAACGGTCCGGAGGCGGCGGATGAATCGGCTGGTCCCTGCACTCGTGTTCCTGGCGATGGCGCAGCCGGCGGCCGCGCACGGGTTTGCCGGCCCCGCGCCGCAGACCATGTCGCAGGGCCTGCTGGCAGGACTCGGCCATCCCCTCATCGGGGTCGATCATTTCGGCGCGATCCTGGCGGTCGGCTGTCTCGCCGGCTGGCAGCGCCATGGCGTGCGGCTGATCGCCGGCTACCTCCTCGCCCTGATCGCGGGCGCTGCGCTCCACAGCCGAGGCCTCGCGGTTCCCGGCGCAGAATTCGCGGTCGCGCTGTCGGTCCTCGTCCTCGGCGGCGCCGTGCTGCGGCCGCTCCTCGATTCCGTCACCGCGCTGGCGCTGTTCGTGGTGGCAGGCCTGGCCAACGGCTACAGCCTGGGCGCACCGCTTGCCGGGGCGGCGCCGGCGCCGCTTGCCGCCTACTTCCTCGGCCTCGTCATCATCCAGCTCGCGGTCGCGCTCGCCGCCATGGCCATCGTGCGCGCCCTCGCGCGCGATGCGCCCGACCGGCGCGTGCGGCTCATCGGCGCGCTCGTCGTCGGCATCGGGCTTGCCGCGCTCGCCAAGGAAGTTTTGCTGGCGGCCTGAGACCAAACGTCGTTGACGGTGACCTCCCCGCTTCGTCACAGCCGGGCCATGGCGGCGCGGAGAGTCATCGCCGGTTGCCGAATGTACAGCCGCAGCGGCGATCGTATCACCGGCCCTCGCGCCGCGCCATGAAGGCCAGCCGCTCGAACAGGTGAACGTCCTGCTCGTTCTTCAAGAGCGCGCCGTGCAACGGCGGGATCAGCTTCTTGGGATCGCGCTCGCGCAGCATCTCGGGGCCGATGTCCTCCACCAGCAGCAGCTTGAGCCAGTCGAGCAGCTCGGAAGTGGACGGCTTCTTCTTGAGGCCCGGCATGTCGCGAATCTCGTAGAACATCCTGAGCGCCTCGGCGACCAGGCGCTGCTTGATGCCGGGGAAGTGGACCTCGATGATCGCGCGCATGGTGGCGGTGTCGGGAAAGCGGATGTAGTGGAAGAAGCAGCGGCGCAGGAACGCGTCCGGCAACTCCTTCTCGTTGTTCGAGGTGATGACCACGATCGGGCGCCGGCGCGCGCGGATGGTCTCGCCCGTCTCGTAGACGTAGAACTCCATGCGATCGAGCTCCAGCAGCAGGTCGTTGGGAAACTCGATGTCGGCCTTGTCGATCTCGTCGATGAGGAGCACCGGGCGCTCCTCGGCGGCAAACGCATCCCACAGCTTGCCGCGCTTGATGTAGTTGCGGATGTCCTTGACCCGCGCATCGCCGAGCTGGCTGTCGCGCAGGCGCGAGACGGCGTCGTATTCGTAGAGCCCCTGCA
>DATBWJ010000413.1:0-6626 GCA_036514935.1 Xanthobacteraceae bacterium | reverse complement strand
CGGTCACGCTCACGCTCGCCGAGGAGGTCGATGTCGCGCGCGGCGACGTGCTGGCCGAGCCGACGGCGCGGCCGGAAGTGTCCGATCAGTTCGCCGCCCACATCATCTGGATGGACGAGGAGCCGCTGATGCCCGGCCGCTCCTACCTGGCCCGCATCGGAACGAGGACGGTGCCGGCCTCGATCACCGCCATCAAGTACAAGATCGACGTCAACACCCGCGACCACCTGGCGGCCGAGACGCTCGCGCTCAACGACATCGCGTTCTGCAATGTGTCGACCGGAAGCCCGGTGGCGTTCGACCCCTATGCCGAGAACCGAAGGACCGGCTCGTTCATCCTCATCGACCGGTTCACCAATCACACGGTCGGGGCCGGAATGGTGACGTTCGGGCTGCGCCGCGGCACCAACATCCATTGGCAGCCATTGCTCATCGGCAAGGCCGCGCGCGCCACGCTGAAGCATCAGAAGCCGGTCGTCTTGTGGTTCACCGGCCTTTCGGGCGCGGGCAAGTCGACCGTCGCCGACATCGTCGAGCAGCGGCTGCACGGCGCCGGCCATCACACCATGATTTTGGACGGCGACAACGTTCGCCACGGCCTCAACCGCGACCTCGGCTTCACCGAAGCCGACCGCGTCGAAAACATCCGGCGCGCCGGCGAGGTCGCCAAGCTCATGGTGGACAGCGGTCTGATCGTGCTGTGCTCGTTCATTTCACCCTATCGCGCCGAGCGCGAGATGGTGCGCGGCCTCGTCGCGCCGGACGAGTTCGTCGAGGTGTTCGTCGACACCCCGATCGAGGACTGCATGCGGCGCGATCCCAAGGGCCTTTACGCCAAGGCCAAGGCCGGCAAGCTCAAGAACTTCACCGGCTTCGACGCCCCCTATGAGATCCCGGAGCAGCCGGAGATTCGCCTGCAGACGGTCGGACGCTCCCCCGAACAGCTCGCCGAGGACGTCCTGCATGCCTTGCAGGCGCGGGGGATCGTCGCGGCCGTTTAGAATAAACCCCGTGCGCCCGTGCGACAGGCGCCGGTAACCTTACAATCGTGAGTATCGCGCGCCGAGGACCTGAGACGTTGTCAATCCATCCGAGGTTGCATTAGGGTCCACCAGGAGGTTCGAGCGATGGAACGGGTGCTCAAAGGAGTCAAATTCAGCATCGACGACGCCCGGCAGGGCCCGGCGTTCTTTGTGCTCGGCGTCCGCAAGTCCGGCAGCTCGATGTTCAACCGCGTCTGCAGGCTCTTGGCAAAGTACAACTCCTACAATTTCGTCGACGTCGCCGGCTCGATGTTCTCGAACAACATCAATGTCGGCCTGTGGAACACGGACCCGAGCCTCAATCAGCTTTTGCTGCCGGGCAACGTCTACGGCGGATTCCGCAACTACCCGCTCAGCATCGCCGCCAACCCGCTGTTCAGGGACGGCAAGAAGGTGCTGCTGGTGCGCGATCCGCGCGACGCCTTGGTGAGCGAGTATTTTTCCAACGCCTATTCGCACTCGGTGCCGAGCGAAAAGATCGCGGTCGCCGGCGGTGCGCGACAGAACATCCTGCAGCAGCGCCAGGCGGCGCTGAGCACCGACATCGACAGCTACGTCAGCCAGCGCGCCGAACTCATGCGCGCGACGCTCGTCGACTACGAGCCGCTCTTGGATGACGTCAACACCAAGCTGTTCAGGTACGAGGACATCATCTTCAACAAGGGCGAGATGATCGAGCAAATCGCCGATCATTTCGGCTGGAGCTGCAAGCACAAGCAGGTCGAGGCAATTCTCGGCTGGGTCGATGTGATACCGAAGGTGGAGAACCCGCAGCAGTTCATCCGCAAGGTCACGCCCGGTGATCATCGCGAAAAGTTGAGCGCAATGACATTAAGACATCTTGATCAAGTGTTGCGGGATGTTCTTGCGACATTTGGTTACCATTGAAGAATTATTTTCTTTTGCCTTGGCTTCGCGCGATGCCGTAGACTTTGCTGTCCCAATCAGATGTCATTACGGATCATGGCCGTCGAATTGACAGCTTCGAAGCCGCCTGTCGAGCCGCTTCAAGGTGCGGAGACGAGGCCTGCAAGGGCGCCGAGGAGCGCCGACGCCCATTCGCGTTCGTTCGCCAAGGCCGTGAGCTGGCGCATCACCGGCAGTCTCGACACGTTCCTGTTGAGCCTCATCATCACCGGCAGCATCAAGATCGCCGGCGCGATTGCGATCGTCGAGGTCATCACCAAGATCGCGCTCTTTTATCTCCACGAACGGGCGTGGGGTCTGGTGCAGTGGGGCAGGCGCTGAACGCCCATGGATTGGCCGGCGAGCAAGCCGGCCACGCGCCTGGATCATTAGCGAGGGCGCGCCCGGCATGGTAATTGTCGGATGCGGCGGCGCGAGGGATGACTGAGCGGGGAGGAATCCCGGCAATCCTCGCCAGGGGCTCCCGTGCTGCCCGGCACGGTGGTCGAAGGGGCTTGCGATGCGCGTGGCAATGATTGGAACGGGCTATGTCGGCCTCGTCTCGGGGGCGTGCTTTGCCGACTTCGGCCACCAGGTGACCTGCATCGACAACGACGCCCGCAAGATCGACGCGCTCAACGCCGGCAGGCTCCCGATCTTCGAGCCCGGGCTCGACGGCCTCGTCGCGTCCAACGTTCAAAGCGGGCGCCTTTGCTTCACCACCGAACTGGGCGCCGCGGTCGCGCAGGCCGATGCCGTCTTCATCGCGGTCGGCACGCCCTCGCGCCGCGGCGACGGCCACGCCGACCTGAGCTACGTCTACGCCGCCGCGCGCGCGATTGCCGGCTTCATCAGGGGATTCACCGTCGTCGTCACCAAGTCGACGGTTCCGGTCGGCACCGGCGACGAGGTCGAGCGCCTCATTCGCGCGCAGCGCCCCGATGCCGACGTGGTGGTCGTCGCCAATCCCGAGTTCCTGCGCGAGGGCGCGGCGATCCGCGATTTCAAGCACCCCGATCGCATCGTGGTCGGCAGCGACGATCCGCGCGCGCGCGCGGTGATGGCCGAGATCTACCGGCCGCTCTATCTCAACCAGGCGCCCATCCTGTACACCAGCCGCCGCGGCGCCGAACTGATCAAGTACGCCGCCAACGCCTTTCTTGCCACCAAGATCACCTTCATCAACGAGATCGCCGATCTGTGCGAAAAGGTCGGCGCCAACGTGCAGGAGGTCGCGCACGGCGTCGGGCTTGACAACCGCATCGGCCCGAAATTCCTCCACGCCGGACCCGGCTACGGCGGCTCCTGCCTGCCCAAGGACACCGTCGCCTTGCTCAAGACCGCGCAGGACTATGGCGTTCCGCTGCGCATCGTGGAAACGGTGGCGGCCGTCAACGACGTGCGCAAGCGCAGCATGGCGCGCAAGGTCGAGGCCGCGCTGGCCGAGGAGCTGCGCGGCAAGACGATCGCGGTGCTCGGACTCACCTTCAAGCCCAACACCGACGACCTGCGCGAGGCGCCCTCGATCGCGCTCATCACGGCGCTCACCGACATGGGCGCGCGCGTGAGGGCCCACGACCCGGTCGGGATCGAGCAGGCCAGATCGCTGCTCGCGGACGTCACCTTCTGCGCGGGTCCCTATGAATGCGCCGAGGGCGCCGACGCGCTGGTGATCGTGACCGAGTGGGAGCAGTTCCGGGCGCTCGACCTCAAGCGGCTCAAGGCGGTGATGGCGCGCCCCGTCATCGTCGACCTGCGCAACATCTACCGCCCCGAGGAGGTGGAACGGGCTGGCTTCAGCTACACCTGCGTCGGGCTTGCGCCGCGCAAGCGGCGAGCGGTGCGCACAATAGGCCCCGTTCGCGCGGGCGGCTGATCGCGCCGCGCGCTCGGCGGCTCAGCGCTTGTAGGGATCCTCCAGCCGCACGATGTCGTCCTCGCCCGTATAGCTGCCGACCTGCACCTCGATGATTTCGAGGTCAATCCGGCCGGGATTGCGCAAGCGGTGCACGACGCCCATGGGGACGTAGACCGACTCGTTCTCCTGGACGAGACGCGTCTGCGCGCCGACGGTTACCTCGGCGGTGCCGTGCACCACCACCCAGTGCTCGGCGCGGTGAAAATGCTTCTGCAGCGACAAGCTGCTGCCCGGCTTGATCACGATGCGCTTGACCTGGAAGCGCGGGCCGTGGTCGACCCGCTGAAACCAGCCCCAGGGCCGATGGACGCGCAGGTGTTCGCTCGCCTGGCTGCGGTTGCGGCGGCGCATCTCGTCGACCAGCGACTTCACCCGGTGGGCATGCTCCTTCGAAGCGACAAGGACAGCGTCCGGCGTCGCCACCACGATGGCATCGTCAAGGCCGACCGCCGCGGCGAGCACGCCGTCGCCGAAAACGAGGCTATTCGTGGTCTCGACGAGTTCGATCGCGCCGCGCGTGACATTGCCGTCGGGGTCGGTGCGCTCCGAGGTCTCCCACACCGACGTCCAGGTACCCACGTCGCACCAGTCGAAGCTCGCCGGCACGACGCCGGCGCGCGCGGTGCGCTCCATGACCGCCTGGTCGATCGACTTCTTGGGCGCGCGCTCGAACGCGGAGGGGTCGAGCCGCAGAAAGCCGAGGTCCGTCTTCATTCCCGCGATTGCGGCGCGGGCGGCAGCGATGGTCTCCGGCGCGAATTTCTCAAGCTCCTGCGCCATGATGTCGGCGCGATACAGAAAGTTGCCGCTGTTCCATAGGTAGCCTTCGGCAAGACAGCGCGCCGCCGTCGCGGCGTCCGGCTTCTCGACGAAGGCGTCGACCGCAAATGCGTCCGCGCCGAGCCCCTTGCCCGGCTTGATGTAGCCGTACTCGGTGGCTGGCCGCGTTGGCCGGATGCCCAGCGTCATGATGAAGCCGCTGCGCGCGTGCGGCACCGCGCGCCGAATCGAGTCCACAAACGCGTCGACGCCTCGGATGACGTGGTCC
The DNA here is from genome assembly GCA_036514935.1 of Xanthobacteraceae bacterium. Lineage (GTDB taxonomy): Bacteria > Pseudomonadota > Alphaproteobacteria > Rhizobiales > Xanthobacteraceae > DATBWJ01. The sequence goes on along the minus strand of DATBWJ010000413.1, from coordinate 1,711 downwards.
GCCGCGAGGATCAGCACGACGGCGCTCGCATCGCGCTCGAGCGCGAGCAGCGTCGCCACCGCGACGGCGGGAGCTGAGTCGCGAGCCATCGGCTCGAGCGCGATCTGCGCCTGGCAACCGATGCGCTGAAGCTGCTCGGCGACGGTGAAGCGCTGCTGGTCGTTGGCGATGACGAGCGGCGTGGCGAACAGCGACGGCTCGCGCACCCGCACGACGGTTTCCTGGAATGTCGACCGATCGCCAACAAGCTCGATGAACTGCTTGGGCAGGCTCTCGCGCGAGAGCGGCCATAAGCGCGTGCCCGAGCCACCGCACATGATGACCGGGATGATGCGCTCGTCGTCAGCGGTCATGCTCTGCGCCAGGGTGAACGAGGAGCGAGGCTAGCCACCGCGATCGGCTTCGGGCCAGCGCCGCCGCTGCAAGCTTTCTAGCTGGCCGCCGCGCTCAGCCCAACATGGAAATCGATTTGCCGCTAGCGCTCGAACTCCGGCGCCCTTGCCGGCCCGCGCCTGCGCAGCGCCCGCCGGCACCGCTGCCGAGGCCACAGCGTCGCCGCCGCCCCGCGCGCCAAGCCGGCGATCGTCAGCCGGCCGTTCCACCGCCCATGTCGCAACGACTGCCTCCCCGCGCGCGTCGCGCCCTCCTCATTCCGAGGTTTCCTCGCTCGGCTTGAGCTCCTTGATCCGGTCGGCCAGCTGCTTCTTCTCGGCGCGCAGGGTCTGCACCTCGTTCTTGATTTCCTTCAGCCGCCGCTGCACGTAGTTGCGCCTGCGCTTGAGGGCTCTGAGCTCCGATCCCTCCTTCTCGGCTTCCTTGGCTTCGGCCATTGCGATCGCTCCTTGTCACAGACTTGCGGTTGCTAGCACGCAGGTTCATTGCTCTCAAGCCGCGTGATCCGTCATTAAGCAGGCGTTTCCATCGATGGTAAAGAAGAGCCGGGCTATTCTCCCACCGCTCTTTGCACGGGCGGATCGACATCCAGGCGCGCCTGGCATGCGCTCAGCATGCGCTTGACCTCCGGGTGATTAGGCCTGATGGCTAGCACGGCGCGCATGGCGCTTTCGGCCTTCTGGTAGTCTCCGGTGGCAAGGTTCAGGCGGGCCTCCAGCACCAGATTCTGCACCTGCAGGCGCCTCGCCTTCTCTTCGGTCCGAGTCCACAGATAGCCAAAGATCCTGGCCGCCGCGTCCTGCGGATCGTCCGGCCCCGAGAGCTTCTCCGGATACTCGGAGAAATCGTCGTCGAAGATGCAGCCCTCATCCAGCGAGAAGTACTCCCGCGAGAGCCGGCGATTGGACTCCTCGAAAGCCTGATAGAACGCGCGGGCCGTGGCGCGGTCGACCTCGATCCCGCCGCCGCCGCCATACCCCTGCACGAGCAGTTTGATCAGCTGCTTGCGGTTCGGATTGGGCTTTCCGCTGACATGGCGCGGCACGTACTTGCCCAGCGTCGACAGGAAGTCGAGGGCAGCCGGCGACAGCGACTGGTTCTTCGGATCGATCTCCTCGTATTCGGGATCGCGCTCGAGACCGAAGATGGCGAGAAAATCGCTCAGCAGGTCGTTGTCGACCCACGCGTTGCGATCGAACGGGCGCAAGATGAACCGGTCGGGCTTCAGATATTCGTCGTACTCTTTGATGATCCGATAATAGTCGAAGTATCGCGGCAGCGAGGCGGGCTCGACCGCGGGAAACTCGGCGCGGCCGCG
>DATBWJ010000412.1:0-3019 GCA_036514935.1 Xanthobacteraceae bacterium | reverse complement strand
TCGTCATCGCCGGCACCCGGGTGCTGCCGCGCGAGCTACAGACCGCCGTGATCCACCGGCTCGAACTGCCGCAGGGCCGCTTCGAGCGCCGGGTGCGAATGCCGGCCGGTCGCTACCGCGACGTCCACCGCTCGGCGGCGGACGGCTGCCTCATCATCACCCTGCGCAAGGCGGAGGCCGGCTATGGCTGACGAGCTTGTGCGGGCGGGCGGCCCGCCGGTGCCGCCCGACGCGCTCATCATCGTTCCGGTCCGCAATGTCGTGCTGTTCCCCGGCATGATCTTGCCCATCACGATTGGCCGGCCGCGATCGGTTGCCGCCGCCCAGCAGGCCGTGCGCGAGCAGCGCCAGGTCGGAATTTTGATGCAGCGCGACCCCGAGGTCGGCGATCCCGCTCCCATCGACCTGCATCGCATGGGCACGGTGGCCAATGTCGTGCGCTACCTCACCGCGCCGGACGGCACCAACCACCTCATCTGCCAGGGCCAGGAGCGCTTCCAGGTCATCGAGTTTCTCAGCGGCTGGCCGTTTTTCGTGGCACGCGTGCTGCGCATTCCGGACGTGGAGGCGAAGTCGACCGAGGTCGAGGCGCGCTTCGTCAACCTTCGCGAGCAGGCATTGGAGGCGACCGAGTTGCTGCCGCAGGCGCCGCCCGAACTGGTCGAAGCCATCCAGTCCGTCAGCGCCCCCGGCGCGCTTGCCGATTTCGCCGCTGGCACTTTGGATATCAAGCCGCAGGAGAAGCAGGAAATCCTTGAGACCGTCGATATTGCGAGCCGCATGGACAGGGTCTCCCGCCTGCTCGCCCATCGCATCGAGGTGCTGCGGCTGTCGCAGGAGATCAGCCGGCAGACCAAGGCGGCGCTCGACGAACGCCAGCGCGAAATCCTGCTGCGCGAGCAGTTGGCCACCATCCAGCGCCAGCTCGGTGAGGGCGAGGACGGCAAGAGCGCCGAAATCGCCGAGCTCAACGAAGCCATCGCCAAGGCGCAGATGCCGAAGGAGGTCGAGGAGCAGGCCCGTCGCGAGGTGCGGCGCCTGCAACGCATGCCCGAGGCGGCGGCCGAGTACGGCATGGTGCGCACCTATCTCGATTGGCTGATCGAGCTGCCCTGGAGCCTGCCGGAGGAGACGCCGATCGACATCGGCGAGGCGCGCCGCATTCTCGACGAGGACCACTATGGGCTCGAAAAGATCAAGCGCCGCATCGTGGAATATCTCGCCATCCGCAAGCTCGCTCCGCACGGCAAGGCGCCGATCCTGTGTTTCGTCGGCGCGCCGGGCGTCGGCAAGACTTCGCTCGGCCAGTCGATCGCGCGCGCGATGAACCGCAAGTTCGTGCGCGTGAGCCTCGGCGGCGTGCACGACGAGGCGGAAATCCGCGGCCACCGGCGCACCTATATCGGCGCGCTGCCGGGCAACGTCATCCAGGCCATCCGCAAGGCCGGCGCGCGCAACTGCGTGATGATGCTGGATGAGATCGACAAGCTCGGCGCCGGCATACACGGCGATCCCGGCGCCGCGCTGCTCGAAGTGCTCGATCCCGAGCAGAACCACACCTTCCGCGACAACTATCTCGGCGTGCCGTTCGACTTGAGCCGCGTGGTGTTCATCACCACCGCGAACATGCTGGACACCATTCCCGGCCCGCTGCGCGACCGCATGGAGATCATCGGCCTGTCCGGCTACACCGCCGACGAGAAGCTCGAGATCGCGCGCCGCTACCTGGTGCGCCGCCAGATCGAGGCGAACGGGCTGCAGCCGGGCCAGGTCGAGATCGAGGAGGACGCGCTGCGCGAGATCATCCAGCACTACACGCGGGAGGCGGGCGTGCGCAACCTCGAACGCGAGATCGGCAAGGCTTTGCGTCACGCCGCGGTGCGCATCGCGGAGGGCCAAAGCGGGCCAATCCGCGTCGCTGTCGCCGATCTCGCCGCCATCCTGGGGCCGCCGCAATTCGAGAGCGAGGTGGCCATGCGCACGAGCGTTCCCGGCGTTGCCACCGGGCTGGCCTGGACCCCGGTCGGCGGCGACATCCTGTTCATCGAGGCGACGCGCGTGCCCGGCTCGGGCAAGCTCATTCTCACCGGCCAGCTCGGCGAGGTGATGCGCGAAAGCGCCCAGGCCGCGCTCAGCATCGTCAAGAACCGGGCCGGCGAGCTTGGCATCGACGCGGCCCTGTTCGAGAAGAGCGACATCCACATTCACGTTCCCGCCGGTGCCATCCCGAAGGATGGGCCGAGCGCGGGGGTGGCGATGTTCATGGCGCTGGCCTCGCTGATGACCGAGCGCACCATGCGCAGCGACACCGCCGTGACCGGCGAGATCAGCCTGCGCGGGCTCGTGTTGCCGGTGGGCGGCATCAAGGAGAAGATGGTGGCCGCCGCCCGCGCCGGCATTCAGCGCGTCATGCTGCCGGCGCGCAACCGCAAGGACTTTGAAGACATTCCGCAAGAGGTGCGCAAGGCGCTCGAATTCGTCTGGCTCGAACGGGTCGAGGAAGCGGTCGCGGCTGCCCTCGACCCCGCCCGCCCGCGCGCGGCGCCCGAAAAACAGCCGGCCCGCGAAATCGCCCAGGCGCAAGCCTGATCGGCAATTGCTCCCCTGCTGCGAACTCGTGGAGAGTCCGCCTGATCATTCCACGATCGCTGCGCGGCCGGTGTTGAGCCCCGCAAGGCGCGCATTCGGCGCCTGCATGCAGGACGGCTCCCCACCGCAACGATTTCCCTGTAGGTTGCGGGTGGGGAGAGGCGTCGCGGTCCTCGCATGGTTCAATCCTGAAATCGCGCGCGAGGCGCGCAGGTCGCGCGCGAGGCGCATAATCGAGCCGCAGCGCCGGCGCGTCTGCCGCGCTGCTCGCTGGCAAGGGTTTTGGACGCCGGCGGGACGTCCACAATGAGGGGGAACGGGCATGCTGGCGGAACTGGATTTTTCCGGACGGGCGGCCGTTGTCACCGGCGCCGCCTCCGGCATCGGGCGGGCGACGGCGGAGGTTTTCTGCGAGCTCGGCGCCCATGTC
>DATBWJ010000411.1:0-5972 GCA_036514935.1 Xanthobacteraceae bacterium | reverse complement strand
CCCCGCCGGCGGGGTTTCACTTCTTTCCGCTCAAGATCGCCTTGATCGACGCATCGCTCGCACAGCGATCGACCAGCCGCAGCAGCGCGTTGTCCTCGATCAGCTGCCGGCGCGCCGGCGCCGGATCGGCCGCCATGCCCTTGCGGCGTAGATTGTCGACCATCGCCAGCGACGTCTCGGCCGCGCCGACATGCGCCAGCATGCGCCGGCGCAGCCGCTCCAGCGTGATCGGCTGGCACGGCGGTCCTTCGGCGGCGGTCGGCCACGACAGCCCGCAGCGCTCGCACACCATCAGGTCGTCGAGCGGAGCGGCCTTGCAGTCGGCCGGGCGGGCGGCGGTCATTGCGCTTCCAATTCGCGCAGCACAATGCCGACGCCGCGCACGGTATGGACGTCGAGCCGGATGCCGGCGAGCGCCGCCTTGAGCTTGCCGCTGACGGCGACCAGCGAGGTCTCGCGGCTCTGCTGGCTCTGATTGGGAAACAGCTTTTCCGCCAGGAACCCGCGATCGATCGGCGTACCGAACGCGCGCGCCAGCAGCAGCGCCAGATGCGCCTGGCCGGCGGTCACCTCCATGCTGTGGCCGGCGAACGAGACGCTTTCCGCCTCGAGCGTGCGATCGATGGTCAGCCCATGCACGCTCGTGACGCTGGCCGGATCGCTGCGCGCCGCCGCAGGCACCGGCTTCGGCTTGCCTGCCGGTGCGACCGCACGCGAGGACTCAAGCGCGGCCTCACGCCGCCGGCGAATACCTCTACGCCGCCCCTTGCGCCGCTGCCGATGTCCACCAAGCGGTTCAACCGTCGGGCTATCGGCGCGCGCCTGCAATTCGGCCGCGATGCGCAGCAGCACGCCGCGGTGCTCGGGCGCCGCGCGCGCGATATCGAGCAGTTCACCCACCATGTCGCCCCCCCCCTTCGCAGGCGGCCGATAGATCGCCGGAAGGTTCACGCCCTTGCCCATATCAGCCTCCGATTGCTCATGCGCCGCCGCCCGCCCCACCGCTGTCGGCACACCCGCTGCCGGCTTCGCCGGCGCGGGGCACTATGGTGTCGCCAACGCGGGGCGCTATGGCGTCGATCGCCAGCGCCAGCGGAAACGGCTCCGCCGACCAGCGCCATTGCGGATGCTGCCATTGCAGCCAGCTGGCAAAGCCGCGCGCGGCGGCGCCCGGCGCCGCCTCAATCGTCATGCGGCAGAGGAAATCGTCCGGGTGCGGTGCCGGCACGCTCGGCGGCCGTTGCCAGCTCTCGCACAGGATTGCGACCGGCCGCGCGCCATCGGCCGTGAGCCGGTCGCCGATGCGCTGCACCAGCCGCGCCTGCACATGCGCCGCCGGCTGCGGGCCCTTGATGTTGCCGGCGGCGCGGCTCCAGGCGAGGGCGACGACGATCGTCATCGCTGCGGCCATACCGCTGCCACCTTCGGCGGCACGCGCTTGCGCATGCGCTCGAGCCGATCGAGCGCCGCCACGAACAGCGCGCCACCGCGCACCAGATCCCGACGCAGGTCGCCCGGCTTCCAGAACACGTCGTCCCACGGCCAGCAATCCGGCGGCAGGCGCGGCATGCCGGGATTGATGGCGTAGGCGGCGCCGGCCGCCGCCAGCTCGGTTACGCTATGTTTGTCGTCATGCGCGGCGTCGTAGCCTTCGACATCTTTTTGGCGCTGCCGCTCGGCGGCGATCGCCAGCAGGGCGGCCGACAGCGGCACCCGGATGTGCAGCGCCTCGAACAGCCGGCGCACCAGGAACGAGCGCGCGATCGAGATCGCCGTCATGATCAGCGCGAACATCAAGTTTTGCCGCAGGCTGATCTCGACCCCGAGCAGCGGCAGGAAATAAATCTGCGCGCCGAGCGAAATGCCGAAGCCGATGGCGATGTTGAGAACGCTCTCGACCAACGACATGAACTTCGGTTGCTTCATGGCTTTCTCCCATCCGCCGCGGCGGCATTGCGAATTTGCTCGGCCGCCTCCAAGACAGCGCGCGCCAACAGTGCGAAGCCGAACGAATGCCACGGCAACACGCCGCGCAGACTCGCTTCGAACGTTTTGGCAGCGGCCGCTATTTCTTGTTCGCTCGGCACCAGGCAAACCTCTCCCGTGGCGCGAAATCGCTTCGCGCGGCGACGCAACGGTTACGGTGAAATCCTAAAAACCTAAGATCGCTCGCGCGGCTTGGGCCCCTTATCGTTTCATGCTTATCCGGTTGAGACACACAGCCCTAGATGTTGTCGTCATCACATCCACCCATGTTCGACGGCCTTGGCGTTGCCTAGCGTCGGCTCAAAGGCGAACAGCGTTCCCCAACTCAGTTTTCCGTTGTTTTCGTATGTATCATGCAGACGATCCATCTGGCGTAGTGCCGCCATCATGTCGTCCGCCTGCGCTTCCGAGCGAAATGCCAGTGCCTTATTGTGATCGGCGGTCCACTCAAAATCTGCCAACGATGTGAGGCGCCGCACAGCGAGATACTTTGGCCCCGGCGCTTCGATCAGCCATCGGAAATCATGATTTGAGGGAATTCCTTCAACCATGTAGCGGACCATCGCGTCCGCCTGCGTGGCGTCGAACAGATTGGTGCCAGACGGCTCATGCTTCATCGGGTGAGCCGTATGCGCGTTGAAGGCGGCTTTGAAGCTGATTCCGGCGTCAGGGTTGAAATTCTCCGGCAGCTTCCAGCCAAGAAAGCGATCCACCATGTGCTTGATTTGCTCTTTGGTCATGGACATCAACATCTAGTGGCCCTCAGCGTTTGTGTGCGTTAACCGGATAAGCATGTATCGTTTTGTCCCGGCTCGCCCGCCTTCGCTGCACTTCGTGCAGCTTCGGCGGGTGAACCCAGCAGCGCCTCATCGCAGCCCGGGCAATCGTCGATCAGTCGCCAGCCATTGACCAGATACATCTCAACCTCGCCGCTCGGAATGAACATGCCGCGTTGCCGCCGCGGCCAGCGTCACATCGGCGGCTCAGCTCGGCGGCGACCGGTTGATCTGCTTCATGCCGTCGATCAAGCCGGCCACGCGGCCGAGCGCAACATCCTCGGTGTCGATGCGCGCCTGCCGCAGCGCGGCGAGGGCCTGCACCGCCTGGCCGTGCGCCGTCTGCAGATTCTGCAGCGCCGCGTCGAACGCCGCTTGCGCGTCGTCCAGGACGAGCACCGGCACCGGTGCAATTCTGGTGTTTCGTGTTTTTGCCATGCTCAGGCTCCTTGTTTATCGGCGCGCGCCGCGGCGCGATCGGCGATCAGCGCCACCTTGGCGGCGGTCGGCAGGTGTTTCGGATTGACCAGCGAGGCCGTGTGCCCGACCGCCGGCTCGACCGCACGCCGCAGGAAGCCGGGAATAGCGAGCTGGTCTGGATCGGCGCTGCCGGCGGGCAGCAATACCGCCTCGTCATGGCCGGGCTTGTCCCGGCCATCCACCTCTTGCTTTTCCGGCACAGTTTCATGGACCCCCGGGTCAAGCCCGGGGGTGACGGCTGAGGTTGCCGCCGCCACTGGCATCTCGTCGAAGATCCGGTCGTGCAGCACGCGGCCTTGATCGCCGGCGCGCAGCGCGGCCAACCGCTGATCGATGGCGTGCAGTTCGATCTCGCCATTTTTGGTGAGTTGAAAGCCCTTGCTGGCGCGCTTGCGCTTGATCAGCTCGAGCAATTCGAGCTCGTTGGATTCGTCGCTGCGGATTTCACGACCAGCCTGCACGGCGGTAAGGAGCTGCCAGTGGGCGAACTCAGTCTTTTGTTCCGTCGTCTGCCCCTCGAACTGCGCGCGCCAATGCTCGGTGATCGCCGCGTCCATGATGCGCACGGCCGCCATGCGCTGCTCGACGATGGCCGGATCGCTGGCGTCGCCCGCTGTGCCGTGGCGCGGCTCGCGATGCGACCAGCCGCATTGGCAGCTGCCGACCGATTCGTTGCTGTCGTGATCGATGGTCATCGACACCACATGGCCGCAGGCCTCGGCGAAGGCGATCAGCGCGGCACACCCGCTGCCGGCTTCGCCGGCGCGGGGCACTATGGTGTCGCGGCCGTGCAGCGTGCGGCGCACCGGCGTGGCGCCACGCTCGGCCGCCGCATCGATCGCGGCCTCGAGCGGCGTTTTCTTCTTGCGCTTGGGCTTCTGCCCCGCTTCCGCCAGCCCCGAGGCCTCGGCCGCTCTGGCATCCGCCGCCGCGAACTTGCCGACCTGGTCGCCGTGGCAATCCCATAGTGGCCCGCGACCGCCGCGCGAGAAGATTTCGGCATAGCGCGCCGCCGGCGTCAGTTCCTCGACCATGGCGAAGAATGCATCCGGCTTGCGTGAGTCGCCGGTCACCTCCCAGCCCTTGCCCTGCCAGGCCGTGGTCTGGTTGGTCAGGTTGATGACCGGCTTGCCGCGCGTCGCGATGACGCAATGTTCGGTCTTGCCGCGCAGCACCTGGCCGCGCCCCATCTTGTTCTTGACCCAGGTACCGATGGTCGAGTGCTCGGCCATCGGCTCGCCGTCGAGATTGAATTCAAAACCCATGGCTTTGAGCAAACGCTCGGCGCAGAACATGTGATGGTTGGTGGTCCAGAAATAGATCGTGCAATCGGGCGCCAGCAATGCCTGGAATTCCGGCGAGCTAAACAGTTTGCAGCCTTCCGCGATCGCCATCTCGGGATAGTCGCGCATCGAACGCCCGCGCGCGTCGATATCGGTCTGCTCCGCATCCTTTTCGCTCGGGTGCGGGTAATCGATGACCACGACGCCATAGGGTCCGCGCATCGGCAGCGGCGCAGGCGCCTTGCGCAAGGCATCGGTCTGCTGCATCACCTGCAGCCGCTTGAACGGCCCATTGACTTTGCCGCTCTTGTCCATGTCGCGTTGCAGCTTGCCGAAGCGCTCGGGGTCTTCCTTGGCCGCCTTGGCAACGGCGCGCGCCTTGCTGATGGTCTTGCGGTCGAGTCCGGCGACGCGCGCCGCCTGGTCGGCGGCATTGCCCTTGAGCGCGGGCGCGGCTTGCTTGCCGCTGCGCTGGCGTTCGCGCGCCAGCACCTTTAACTGCTTTTCGATCTCGTCGGCCAGCGCCGCGGATTCGGTCGGATTGAACGGCTTGTGCTTGGCGTTTTCGTCCCATTCGCCGGCCAGGATGCTGTCGATGGTGACGGCGCGCACCGGAATCGGCTGATCCTTGAACTTGCTCAGCGGCCAGGCCTTCATCCGGCGCTCGCCCGCGATCAGCCGGTCGTCGGGCGTGATCACCACCGGCTGCAGCAAGGCGCCGCGATCGTCGAACGAAAGCGCCAATCCCTTGAGGTCGCCAAATTCCTTGCGGTGGCGCTTGCCGATCTTGATCTCTTTCAGCCAGCGGGTATCGGCCGGGCGCGGCGCAAAGCCCTTCGGCGTCTCCAGCCGTTCGATTCGTTTTACCATCGCGTCGGGCGCGGCCGGCGTGGCGGCGCCGAGCTTTATCTTGCTCTTCGGTTTCACCTTGGCCTTCGCCTTGCGCTTGAGCGCGCGCATGGCTTTGCCGAGAGACTTGTGCGGCTTGCCTTTGCCGGTCTTCTTGGCCGTTTTCTTGCCGCGCTGTTTCATGATCGCGCCTTTGCCGGTATGTAGTCCTGATCCGTGGTCGCCGCGCGCGCCTGCGCGATCGTCGTCAAAGCCAGCGCCAGATCGCGCTGCACGCAAGGCAGCAGCACCGCGCCGATGGTGACCGCGCGCGTCAGCTCCTGCGCGTCGCCGTAGGGGCCGGCGCGCTCGATCTTGCGCAGCATGGTGAGCAGCATCGCGGTCCAGTCGTTGATCGGGTTTTCCCCGTGTTCACATGGCCTTCGCGCCGCCGCCGTGACCTCCTCGAACAGCCGCTCGATGACGTCCAGACGTCGCGCATCGCCGCTCGACCGGTCGAGCGTCTGCTCGGCCGCGGCGATCGTGCGCGCGAGGATGTCGGTAATTTTCGGGTTCATGCCGCCGTCTCGTCGAATGTCATGTTTGCCGATAACGCCGG
>DATBWJ010000410.1:0-8257 GCA_036514935.1 Xanthobacteraceae bacterium | reverse complement strand
TTGCCAATAGGCCGCCGCCCCGACGACGAAGATCAACGCCATGACCAGCGTGGCCCGCAAAACTCCCCGCAGGAGACGGCGCGCCAGCCGTTGCTCGTGACGGCCGGCCTCGAGCGCGCGGCGCGCCTGAGTGGCGGCGGTCCGCACGCTTTCCGCCACCGGCGGCTCGAGCGGACGCGAGGTCACAAGATTGCGATAGGGCGACTCGATGGGCTGCGGCGCGCCGACCGCGCCGAGGTCGCCCCGCGGCGGCGCAGGGCGCTCGGGCCGCCGGCCTGCTGGCGGACGGGGCGCCTCCGTTTCCAGACGCAGCTCAGGGCGCTCGAATTCGGGGCTTGGCGCGGGCACATCGGCCTCGCGCGTCGACGTTGCAGCCGCCTCGTGCAGCTTCACCTCACCATCCGGCGGCGCGGGCGCCGCGCGACCGCCCGCCAGGTCGGGCGCTTCTGACGCGCGAGCGGCCGTCTCGGCGGCCTGCTGCATGCCTTCCGGTTCAGCGGGCGAAGAGATGTCGCCAGGCGCACCGGCGGTTTCGGCGGCCGATGTGGGTGCCTCCGCCGCATCCGACCGCGTCGCCGGGGCGACCGTCGCCGGTGCGGCGGGCTCCTGCGGGCCCAGCGTCGCGCGGGTGGGCGGGCGCGGCGCGTCATGGCGCATCCGGCGGGCGGCATCTCCCTCCACCTTGCGGATCGCTTCCTCGAGGGCGAGCCGTTCGCGCCTGATATCGGATTCCGGCAATGGCGGGGTCACGCCGCTCAATTGCTCCAGCAGCGCATTGCGCGCACGATCGTACAAGGCCCGCCGGGCTTCGCCCGTGTTCTTCTCAAGCCCGGCGACCGCGCGCGTGATCAGTGGGTAGTAGTCTGCCATCAGTTCCCAGTCGCGATGCTATCGGCTCCCAATGGTGACCCGCTAGGCTTCGAACGGATTGCGCATCAAAATCGTGTCCTCGCGCTCCGGGCTCGTCGACAGGAGCGCCACCGGACACCCGGTCAGCTCCTCGATTCGCCGGACGTATTTTATCGCCTGTGCCGGCAGCTTGGCCCAGGAACGTGCGCCCACGGTCTGTTCCTGCCAGCCCGCGACGGTCTCATAGATCGGCTCGACCCGGGCCTGCGCATGCTCGCCGGCTGGCAGATAGTCGATTTCCTGGCCGTCCAGTCGGTAGCCGATGCAGATGTTGATTTCCACAAATCCATCGAGGATGTCGAGCTTGGTCAACGCCAGGCCGTCGACCCCGCAGGTGCGGGTCGACTGACGCACCAGCACCGCGTCGAACCAACCGCAGCGCCGCGGCCGCCCGGTGACGGTGCCGAATTCGCGCCCGCGCTCGCCAATGAGGCGGCCGATGTGGTTGTCCTGCTCGGTCGGAAACGGCCCCTCGCCGACGCGGGTGGTATAGGCCTTGCAGATGCCAAGCACGTAGCCGATGGCGCCGGGGCCCAGGCCGGAGCCGGTCGCCGCCTGGGCCGCGACCGTGTTGGACGACGTGACGTAGGGATAGGTCCCGTGGTCGACGTCGAGCAGCGCGCCTTGCGCGCCCTCGAACAGGATGCGTTTGCCCTCGCGGCGTTTCCGGTCGAGCAGCGACCACACCGAATCCATGTAGGGCAGCACGCGCGGAGCCACGTTGGACAGCTCCTCGCGCACCGATTTGGCGCTCACTTCGGCGATGCCCAGACCGCGGCGCAGCGCGTTGTGGTGGCTGAGCAGCCGCTCGATCTTGAGGTCGAGCGTCTCATGATCGGAGAGATCCATCAGGCGGATGGCCCGCCGCCCGACCTTGTCCTCATAGGCCGGCCCGATCCCGCGCCGCGTGGTGCCGATGCGCGTCCTGGCGCCCGCCGACTCGCGGATCGTGTCGAGTTCGCGGTGCAGCGAGAGGATGATGGTCGCGTTCTCGGCGATGCGCAGGTCCTCGGGCGTCACCTGAATTCCCTGTGCGGAGAGCCGGTCGATCTCCTCGATCAGCGCGTGCGGATCGAGCACCACGCCATTGCCGATGACCGACAGCTTGCCGGGGCGCACGACGCCTGACGGCAGCAGCGAAAGCTTGTAGGTCGCGCCATTGATGACGAGCGTGTGGCCGGCGTTGTGACCGCCCTGGAAGCGCACGACGATATCGGCCTGCTCCGACAGCCAGTCGACGATCTTGCCCTTGCCCTCGTCCCCCCACTGGGAGCCGACCACGACCACATTCGCCATGAGGATGCCTTTTCTCCGCGGCGCGCCCGCGCGACCCTGGCCCGCGCGAGGGGCGGTCCTCGGATATAGGATGAAATGCCTGCGGGCAAGCCCGCCGCCCCCGCCCACCGACCGCATCGCCCTCGGGTACATCAAATTCAGAATGCTTTCGGAAGCCCGGCTTCTTTCAAGATTCCATTCGCGGTGAATTTCGATTTTAGAGCATATTCCGATCAGCTTGAATCAGTGCTCGCCGGCCATATCCTGTCTCCTGTCATCGCCCGCGAAAGCGGGGCATCCAGTAAACACAAGATTTTCCATGGGTTACTGGATGCCCCGCTTTCGCGGGGCAAGACGATGGAGAGGTTGGATGTGAAGCGTCATCGTCTAATCTGATCGGAACGTGCTCTAGTTTTCGATCAACCGTTACGTGGGCACCAGTTTTCAGATTCCACCAGATTTCGTGATCGCCGCGTCCCTGCCGCTTGAATTCGCAACCGTTTTCCCTCAGCAGCCGGACCACGTCGCGGTAATAGTCGGCCATCGGCGAGCGCTAATCCGCCGCCACCAACCGGTCGCTGGCGCGCGCAATGATCTCGATCGAGGCCGGAAGGTCAGAGACGCCCATCTCTTCGAGCAGATCGAGGATCATGCCGGGAAGCTTGCGCCGCAACGCCTCTATCGAATCGGCCTCTGTGACAAGGCCGCGGATATCCTGGCTTGTCGCAACCCAGACGGATGCTTCGGGGTCCCAGTCGGCATGAACAACAATCGGCCTACCCATGCCCTACTCCGTCAAATGTCGCGGGAGGCATTCTAGAGCGTTTTCAGTTTCTATGGAAACTGAAAGCGCTCTAGATTTTTGCGTGGTCGCATTTTCGGACGGAAAACCGGATTCCACTTTTCCTGAAAATGCTCTAGCCAATCGCGCAGGCACTGGCACCCCGTCAAAACCGCAGCGGTCTGGCCTGCTGGACCTGCGGCAGCGCGCGCACCTTGGCCAGCACCTCGGGCGGAAGTTCGCCATCGATCTCGATCAGCGCCACGGCGTTGCCGCCCGGCGCCTCGCGGCCGACGTGGAAGGTCGCGATGTTGATGCCGGCGTCGCCAAGCGTGGAGGAGAATTTTCCGATGAAGCCCGGCTTGTCGAGGTTGATGATGTAGATCATGGACGGGCCGAACTCGGCGTCCATGCGGATGCCCTTGATGTTGACGATGCGCGGGCGGCCGTCGGCAAACACGGTGCCGGAGACGTGGCGCGACTGGCGCTCGGTGACGACCGTCACCGTGATCAGGCTCTCGTAGTCGCTATGGCCCTCGCGCGTCGTCTCCTCGACGATTATGCCGCGCTCCTTGGCGATGACCGGCGCCGAGACCACGTTGATGTCGCCGAGCATCGGACGCAGCAGGCCCGCGAGCGCCGCCGAGGTCAGCGCCTTGGTGTTCATCTGCGCGACCACGCCCTCGTAGGAGAGCTGCACCTTGCTGAGGCCGGTCTCGGTGAGCTGGCCGGCGAACGAGCCCAGCTTCTCCGCCAGCGAAATGAAGGGCTTGAGCCGCGGCGCCTCCTCCGCGCTGATCGAGGGGAAGTTGATCGCGTTGGAGATCGCGCCGCTGAGCAGATAGTCGGACATCTGCTCGGCGATCTGCAGCGCGACGTTCTCCTGCGCTTCGGTCGTCGCGGCCCCGAGATGCGGCGTGCACACGACGTTGGGGTGGCCGAACAGCGGGTTGGCGATCGCCGGCTCCTCGCTGAACACGTCGAAGGCGGCGCCCGCCACGTGCCCGGAATCAAGGGCGGCGCGCAGCGCCACTTCGTCGACAAGACCGCCGCGCGCGCAGTTGATGACGCGAACCCCTTTCTTCACGGCGGCGAGCGCCTTGGCGTCGATGATGTTGCGGGTCTTGTCGGTGAGCGGGGTGTGGAGCGTGATGAAATCGGAGCGGCGGAACAGCTCCGCAAGCTCGACCTTCTCGACGCCGAGCGCGAGCGCACGCTCGGGCGAGAGGTATGGATCGTAGGAGATCACCTTCATCCTGAGCCCGTGCGCGCGGTCGGCCACGATCGAGCCGATGTTGCCGCAGCCGATGATGCCGAGCGTCTTGCCGGTGATCTCCACCCCCATGAAACGGTTCTTCTCCCACTTGCCGGCCTGCGTCGAAGTGTCGGCCTGCGGAATCTGGCGCGCGAGCGCCAGCATCAAGGTGATGGCGTGCTCGGCAGTGGTGATCGAATTGCCGAACGGCGTGTTCATCACGATCACGCCCTTGGCTGTCGCGGCAGCGATGTCGATGTTGTCGACGCCGATGCCGGCGCGGCCGATCACCTTCAGGCCCTTCGCGCGGTCGAGAACCTTCGCCGTCACCTTGGTGGCGGAGCGGATCGCCAGCCCGTCGAACCCGTTGACCGCTTCGGCGAGCTTGTCCCTGTCCTTGCCGAGGCTCGGCTGGAAATCGACCTCGATGCCGTGGTCCTTGAAAATCTGGACGGCGGCGGGCGAGAGGGCGTCGGAGATGAGCACGCGGGGGGCCATGGCAGGGCTCCGGTTATGTCAAGGGACCTTGCGCTTGTTGACCTCTCCCCGATGGGGAGAGGTGAAGAAAGGAGAATCACGCCGCCTTCGGCAGCGCGCCTTTTGCCTTGTCGAAGGCCCAGTCGAGCCACTGCGTGAGCAGCTCCACATCGCGCGCCTCCACGGTTGCCCCGCACCAAATGCGCAGGCCGGGCGGGGCGTCGCGGTAATGGCCGAGGTCATAGCCAGCGCCTTCCTTCTCGACCGCGGCGACGAGCGCCTTGGCGAATGCCGCCTGCGCATCGGCCGGCAGCGCGGCGACCACGGGGTCGACCACCTTGAGGCAGACCGAGGTGTTGGAGCGCGTGGCCGCGTCCTTGGCAAGGAAGTCCACCCACGCGGTGCGCGCGACCCAGTCGGCCACCGCCTTCGCGTTGGCGTCCGCACGCGCGATCAGCGCCGTGAGGCCGCCGATCGACTTCGCCCAGGCGAGCGCGTCGAGGTAATCCTCCACGCACAGCAGCGACGGCGTGTTGATGGTCTCGCCCTCGAAGATGCCGTCGTTGAGCTTGCCGCCCTTGGTCAGGCGGAAGATTTTTGGCAGCGGCCACGGCGGCCGGTAGCTTTCAAGCCGCGCGACCGCGCGCGGCGACAGAATCAGCATGCCGTGCGCCGCCTCCCCGCCCAGCGCCTTCTGCCAGGAGAAGGTCGCCACATCGAGCTTGGCGAAGTCGAGCGGCTGGGCGAATGCCGCCGAGGTGGCGTCGCAAATCGTAAGACCCTGGCGACCCGCGGGGATCCAGTCGGCGTTCGGCACGCGCACTCCCGACGTGGTCCCGTTCCACGTGAAGATGACGTCGGTCGCAAAGTCGACCTTGCTCAGATCGGGCAGTTCGCCATAGGGCGCCTTGAGCACCGTCGTGTTGGGCAGCTTGAGCTCCTTGACGACGTCGCTCACCCAGCCTTCGCCGAACGACTCCCAGGCCAGCATGGTGACCGCGCGCTGTCCGAGCAGCGACCACAGCGCCATCTCGACGGCGCCCGTATCGGAGGCCGGCACGATGCCGATCCGATAATCGGGCGGCACTTCGAGGACCTCGCGCGTCAGGTCGATGGCGCGCTTGAGCTTGGCCTTGCCGATCTTCGCGCGGTGCGAGCGGCCAAGGGCGGCGTCGGTGAGGGTTTGGAGGCTCCAGCCGGGGCGCTTGGCGCAGGGGCCGGACGAGAAGTGCGGGTTGGCCGGCCGCACGCCGGGCATTGGGCTCGTCATGGGTCCATCCTTGCAGATGGGCGCCCTTCGTTGGGGAAGGGTGTCCCGCCGCCGCACATAATGAAGCGCGCCCACCGCGTCAAGCGCGCAAACGGGAATGAAAATGGATTGATGCCGACTTGATTAACGTTCGCGCGGGCACCCGTCGCCGGCGAGGCGCTTGCGCCGTCGGCTCAGTCGATCAGGTAGCGCAGGCCGATGCGAACCTCCTGCGCCCACAGGTCGCCGTAGCTGACCGTGCCGGTGGGATTCAGGCTGGTATCCGGGCGGCCAATGTCGAGATAGCGATAGCCGGCATCGACGATGAAGTTCGGCGAGAGCGCGTAGGACAGGCCGGCCATGACCGCCCACGAGAAATCCCACGTCCCGGCCTGGCCGATCGACGTCCACAACGCCGAGACCAGCGGGTCGAAGTGCGTCGGGCGGATATAGCTCGTGCCGATGCCGGCGCCGACATAGGGCGTGAGCCCCCACCACCTGCCGAGGTCGAGATAGGCGTTCACCAGCGCGGTATAGGCGCCGAGTTTTGCGGTGACCACGGGCATCGCTGGAGCGCTGCCGACGAACGGCGGCGCCAAACCATAGTCGAAGGTCAGGTCGGCGCGCAGCCAGTTCCAATTGAGACCGACGCCGATGCCGATCGGGGTGGAATCATTGATCGTGGAACTGGCGAGCGCAGTGCCGCGGATCGATCCGCCGGAGATCTCGTTGAAGCGATAGCCGATGTCGCCGCGCAGGTACCATGTGGAGAAGAACTCGCGGACCTCAAGTCCCTTGTCGACCCGCGGCCAGGCTGGATCGGCTGCCCAGGATGTCGGCGCCAGCGCCAGACTCGAGATGAAAGCCAACGCCAAGCTCTTGATTCGGCCCATGATCGCCTTCCCCGCCTTTTGAGTGCGCCGGTGCCCGTCAGCCCTTGCGAATCAGTGGCGGCGCGAACACCTGTTCCGGCGGCTCCAGCATCCACCGCACGCCAAACTTGAGGTCGTGCGAGGTGATGTCGCGGAACGTCATGGGCGCCCGATTGGTGCCGACGATGGTCGGATCGAGGTTGACGAGCGTGCCGGTTCTGGCGTCGCCGAGGTCCAGGTAGCGGTAGGCGAACTCAAGCGTGACCTGCGGCGTCACCTGATAGGCCGCGCCCGCATAGAGCGCCCACGCGAAGTTCGTCTGCGTGCCGGTATCGGCCCAGCCGCCGCCGCCGGCGATGACGTTGGTGTCGCGGAAGTGCGCGATGATGTTGTGAGTGATCCCAATGCCGGCGCCGACGAAGGGCGTGACGTACCACCACGTGCCGAGGTCGAAGTAGACGTTGGCGAGGAACAGCCATTCCGACTTGCTGCCGGTGTAGTCGTTGGTGTTGTAGACGCCGGCATTGAGGAAGCGGTCGAGCGCATGGAAGTCGGCCTTGCCGCGATATTCGCCGGTAACATCGAAGCGCAGCCAGGAGTTCCAGGCATAGCCGATGCCGAGGCCGAAGAATGGCGCGCTGTCAAAGCCGCCCCGGTCGTACCAGGTGAAGGCGGTCGCAGTCGCGAAGCTCGGATGCGACAGGCCTTTGAGCTTTTCGTTGCTCATGCCGATGTCGCCGCGCAGGTACCAGCCCGAGAAATCGTGAATGACCGGCACCGGTACGGGAAGATCGGCGGCTTGGGCCGCCGGGATCGAGATAAATGCAGCGGCTGCAACAGCCGCCATCGTCTTTGCGCTGCCCATGACATCGTCCCTCTGTCCGGCAGGGCGCGACATGACGCGACCTGGGAACTCACGATGACGCGGACAATCGCAGCTAATTCTTAAGGGTGGTTTAACCTTACTTCTTAACCGCGAAAATTAACGAACGGCACATGGATACCGCGCATTAAGAATTCGTTGACAGCCTGCGCCGCGATCCCGCGCATTTTCCGTGCGCAATCGACGCGCCGGCGCAAGCGCCAGTATCACCCCGTCATTGCTGGGCTCGACTCGGCAGTCCTTATTCAAACGACCGGTGGATGCCCGGGTCGGAATCCGGGGATGCGGACTAAGGTCGAGACGATCGCGACCTCAGGCTGCGATTTCGTTGAGGGCTTCGACCACGCCGTCGACGACCTCCTCGACCAGGAGCCGGTCGTCGCCCTCGGCGGTGACGCGGATCACCGGCTCGGTTCCCGACGCACGCACGATCAGCCGCCCGTGACCGTTGAGCCGCCCCTCGCCCTCAGCAATGGCCGAACGCACGCGGGCGTGCTCGTGCGGCTTGCCGCTGCGATAGCGCACGTTCTTCGTGATTTGCGGCAGCGGGTCGAAG
>DATBWJ010000409.1:0-13299 GCA_036514935.1 Xanthobacteraceae bacterium | reverse complement strand
CGAGCTTGGCGACCAGATCGCGCGCCGCCTCCGGGACGTCCTGCGTTTCACCGCGAGGATCGAGTTCGTTTCGCCCGGAGCGCTCGCCCGCGCAACGCTCAAGGGCAAGCTGCTCGAACGGCTGTATTAGGTTGGCCTCGGTGGAGTTCTCGCCTGCCGGTCAAGGTGCTCGGCTTAACGCCGCGACGTGGCGCGAGCGAAACTTACTGCGCGGCAGCCGGCTCTCGCGGCTTGGGCGTCCGCCACCCGCTGCCCACCGGGCACACGGCGACACACATTCCGCACGCATGTTCGTGGCGATACTGATAGCACCTGAATGCGTCAAAGCGCGCCTCGCGCTCCTGATCGCTGGAAAACTCCGCCCCGCTGAAGGCCTGCACCGGACAAGCCTCGATGCACGCGCGGCAACTGCCGCAGCGTTTGTCCGTCGGCGCAGCGGGCTCCAGCGGTGCATCGGTCAGAACCGTGACGAGGCGCAGGCGCGGCCCCAATTTCGGCGTCAGCAGCAAGCAGTTTTTCCCGATCCAGCCGAGCCCCGCCAAACGGGCGGCGAGCTTGTGCGATATGATCCCTTCGAGCCGTTGCGAATCGTAAGGGGTGGAAGCCGGCACCGGGAAGGCGCGGAAGCGGCGGTGCGCCAGCCAGCGCGCGATCTCGAAGGCAAGT
This sequence comes from Xanthobacteraceae bacterium, assembly GCA_036514935.1. Lineage (GTDB taxonomy): Bacteria > Pseudomonadota > Alphaproteobacteria > Rhizobiales > Xanthobacteraceae > DATBWJ01. The sequence continues at coordinate 12,633 of DATBWJ010000409.1, read as the reverse complement.
GTATCGAGGGCGGGCGTAACGACGCTGTAGACATGATGCCAGTAAAGGCTTCGCTCGCGGGCCTCTGCCGGATCGTGTTCGTCAAGTATGCCATCGTTGACGCGCATGGCCAGGGCGACGGCGGCCGCGAACCCGGCGGCGGGCCCGCCGCGCGCGGCGAGATATTCGCGCGCCTTGCGCAAATCCGCTACGCCAAACAGGTCAGCGCCGTGCCGTCTAGCAAATGTCTCCAGTTCGCGCGTCAGCGTCATCGAGCATCATCCGCCGGTCGGCACCGGCCACGACCTGCGGCCACAGCGCCTTGCACATCGGCGCAGGCTCGCATAAAATATACCAACTGGTCAATAAGCCCAGAGCGCGCGGGGCGAGGCCGAAGCGCTTGAGGGAAGGTCGATGACGCACAGACCGGCACGAACCACGCGCTCAGGCATCCCTGTCAAGGACTACTACGACGCCGACGATTGGCGGCCGGCAGATCGCGGCGAAGCGCCGGGCGCCTTCCCCTATGCGCGCGGTCGCCGCGACCACGCGCCGCCGGTGGGAAGCTGGATTCAGCGGGAACTGTCGGGGGAGGGCGATGCCAAGCGCTCGAACCAGCAGTTCCTTGACTTGATGGCCCATGGGCAGACCGGGCTCGACATCATCTGTGACGGCCCGAGCGGCGCGCTCATGGACCCGGATCACCCGCTGGCGACCCACGCGATCGGAACGCAGGGGGTGTCGGTCTGCCACAAGCAGGACTTCCTTGACCTGCTCCAAAATATTCCTCTTGACCGGATCTCGGTTTCGGCGTCGTTCCCGCCCTTGTTCTTCGTGCCCGGGCTTTGTCTGGCAGCAAGAGCCTACGGCTTTGCCATCGACGCCCTGCGCGGCTCGACGGTGCTTAATCCGTTCTATAGCGAGGTCAGCGGCCTTGGCACCAACCTGCCGTTTGACGCGCGCGTTCGCCTCTCCTGCGACGTGATCGAATTCTGCTCAAAGGCGATGCCTCGGTTTCATGCATTCGTTGAAGACACCTATTTCTTCAGTGAATCGGGATTGAACGCCGTCGAGGAAATGGCACTCGGGTTCGTCGAGATTCGCCACCTTGTGCGCGAAGTTCAGCGCCGCGGCGTCGACATCGATGCTTTTGCGCCGCGCATTGCGATCCTGGTGAACTGCGGCATGGAGTTCTTCGAGGAGATCGCCAAGATTCGGGCAACCCGCAGGCTATTCGCGCGCATGATGCGCGACGAGTTTGGAGCCAAGGACCCGCGCTCGTGGTCGGTGATCGTCACCAGCCATACTTCCGGCCTGTCGCTCACCCCGCAACAACTGCCCAACAACATCGTGCGCGGCACGATCCAGGCGCTGTCGCTGGTGCTCGCCGGCGCCCACGCGGTCGAGATTTCCACCTTTGACGAGCCCTACCGCACGCCGACGCCGGAAGCCCATCTTGTCGGCCTCAGGACCCAGCAAATCATTGACCTGGAGACGGGCATCGCCAAGGTCGTCGATCCGCTTGGCGGCTCCTATTTCGTCGAATGGCTGACCGCAGAAACGGAGAAGCGCATCTGGGAGATGGTCGTCGACATCGAAGGGCGCGGACATCCGCGCGATCTCAATGATTCGGGATGGTTTCGCCGGTTCTTCGACGACCGGATGCGTCGCTACTTGCAGGAGATCGAACAGCGAGCGCGCCTGGTGGTCGGCATGAACATCCATAAGCTGCCGCCCGAAAAGGACACGCTCCTGCGTGACGTCTCCCAACGCAAGATACGCCCGGCGCGGGAACGGGTGCGCCAAGTCAAGGAATTCAAGCTCAATCGCGACTTCGATCGGACAGGCGCGGCGCTGCGCAAAGTGCTGGAGGCCGCCAAGACCACGCACAACCTCGTCCCTGTGGTGACGGATGCCTTCGACGCCCATGCCACGCTCGGCGAAATCGCTGGCGTCGTGCGCATGGCCTATGGCGAACCATTCGATCCGTTTGGCGAATTCCAGTCGCCGATCTGAGGACAGGGCATGACCAAGGGGCGCGTGCTTCTCGCAATGCTCGGAACCGACCAGCACGAGCTGGGCGCTGTCGCGATCGCCGGCCTGCTTCGCGACCATGGCTTCGAAGTCGTCTATCTCGGGCGCTTCCAAACGCCCAAGACAATCCTGCAGGCCGCCATCGACGAGGACGTCGACGTCATCGGCATCAGCTGCCATTCGTGGGAGTTCCTCGATTATGTTCCGGAACTCATACCCCTGTTGGGTGAGAGCGAGGTGGATGCGCCGGTCGTCCTCGGCGGCTCGGTGATCACGGCCGAGGATGCGTTGGCCATGAAGGCGCTCGGCATCGCGGAGGTGTTCGATTCCGACGCGCAATCCGGCGCGATCCTCGACAGGATGTCGATGCTGGCGGCCGAGCGCCGCGCGCGGGCGGGAATCGGATGACCAGCGAGGGCGCGACGCACGGCGGGACGGGTCCTGAGTGGCAGGTCCTGCTGTCGGGACTGCGCCAGCGAGACCGACGCGCGCTGTCCCGCTTCATCAGCCTCGTCGAGGCGCGCGCCGCCGGCTGGCAGGACGCGATGCACTGCCTGTTCGCGGAGACGGGACGAGCCCGCGTTGTCGGCGTCACCGGCAGCCTCGGGACCGGCAAGAGCACGCTCACGGGGCGCCTCGCCGTCGAATTCATCGAGCGCGGCCACGCCGTCGCGATCCTGGCGGTCGATCCATCGAGTCCTTTTTCCGGCGGCGCCATCCTTGGCGACCGTATCCGGATGGCCAATCTCGCTCCTCACGGCGTCTTTCTGCGCTCGATGGCGACGCGCGGCGCCCATGGCGGATTGTCGCGCGCGACACGCGATGCGGTTCGCATCCTCGATGCTTTCGGCTTCGATCGAATCCTGATCGAGACCGTCGGCGCCGGGCAGGACGAGATCGATATCTTGCGGGTCGCCGACGTGACCCTCGTTGTCTCCATGCCTGGCCAGGGCGATGAAGTGCAGGCGATCAAGGCGGGCATCATGGAGATCGCCGACGTTTTCGTCGTCAACAAGTCGGACTGCGCCGGCGCCGACCAGGCCGTCGCCGACATCCAGGCCATGCTGCGCGTCACGAAAAGCGGCGCCCGCGGCGGTGCCCCGGCGGTGGTGCTGAAGTCGGTGGCGACCACCGGCAGCGGCGTGCGCGAGGTCGTCGAGGCCATTCAATCGCGCCTGCCTAGAGCGGAAATCCGGCGCTCCGCCCCCAACGAGATCGTCGAGGAAGTGGTGGAACTGGTGGATGGGCGACTCCACGATGTGTTCTGGAACGAACTCGGCGCGCGGCAGCGGCTGCGTGAGCGGGTGAGCGGCCGTGACGACGTCGATCCATATCTGCTGTTCGGGGAATTTTTCCCGCAGGATCTGGTGCGCGCATTGCTGGCCGCCGCCCGCGAGCGGCGCACAAGTGATTGAGCAAGATCAGGGACCGCTCTGCTAGGCGGGACGCGTGACGCAGCGCTGCAGGACCGCATGGATGGTATCAGCAAACCCGTGTTCGAGCGCGACCCAATCCGGGCGATCGAGCAGGCGGCTGACCGTCGGAAGCGCAACCTGAAAATAGATGATCGCCCCGCTGATCAGGTATTGCAGCATGGCCGGGTCGATTTCCGCCAGCCGACCAGCGGCGGACAAGTCCCGATAGGCCTGCTGAATGAGCGACATGGAATCCTGCATCGCCATCCTGCGGGCGAATCGAATGCGCTCGCGGTTTTCGACCAGGTCTCTCAGCATGATCTGGACGTAGGTCGGATGCTCTCGACCCCAGGCGAGCTGGTAATCAACGATGCGTCGGACCCGCTCAATCGGGTCGACCGCCGGCTCGATGCGCGTGAGCCCGCGCCGAAAACTGTCTTCCACCCGCGCCAGCACGGCCGCGTAAAGTTTCTTCTTGGACGGGAAGTAATACAGCATCGCCGCGTTCGACAGGCCGACGCTTGCGCCGAGCGTCCGAAAGGAGGCGCCGGCAAACCCGTGCTCGGCGAACACCTGCTCGGCCGCCGCGAGCAACTGCTCCCGCGTCGAGTCCTCCGGACCCGAGTTCTTTCTGCGAGGCGGACGCCCGAGCGTCTTGGGGGCTTTCACGGGGCACCTGCTGCCGCACGACCAAGCTGACGGTGATGCTAAGCTACGAATAATATGCCGACCGATCAATAAATAAGAGCGGGCAGGCGGCGCGCGGGTGATACGACATCTGGGTAATCACGTCGTCATCACCGGGCCGCCGCCAACGGGTCGGCGCGAAGCGCCGCCCGATGACAGGCTCCGCGGCGAGTCCCGGTGATCCCGATTGAGAAGGCAGGGCTATACCCGCTGAATCGCGATTGCCGGGACAAGCCCGGCAATGACGAGTTGATCATCCGGAAACAGTATGACGGATCATCGACAGGGCAGACGCGCGTGCGCACTTCAGCACAAGTTTGGGGAGGACCTCATGCGGCTCGATGGAAAGGCGATCCTGATTACCGGCGGCGCCAGGGGCATTGGCGCTGCGACCGCGATCGTGATGGCGGAACTGGGGGCGGACATCGGCCTCGTGGACATCGACGAGCGGGTCGAGGAGACCAGGCGAGCCGTTCAGGCGCTCGGACGGCGGGCGAGCGCTGCGCTGTGCGACATCGCGGATTTCGAGCGGGTCGAGAACAGCGTTGCCGCCATTGAGCGCGACATCGGCCCTCTCCATGGCTTGGTGAACAACGCTGGGATCGTCGACAACATCGCGCCGCTCCAGGCGATGGCGAGCGCGGCCTGGCGGCGCGAACTCGAGGTGAATTTGACGGGACCCTTCAACATGATCCGGGCGGTGATCCCCGGCATGGCAGAGCGCGGCTGGGGACGGATCGTCAACGTCTCCTCGGCGGCCGCACGCGACGGTCTGCGCAACCAGGCGGGCTATTCGGCGAGCAAGGCCGGGTTGCTGGGGCTCACCCATAACGTGACCATCGAATATGGCGCGCGCGGGATCACCTGCAATGCCGTGCTGCCCGGTCTCATCGGTACCGAAAAGGTGCGCAGCATGCCGGCGGCCATTCTTGATCAGGCGATCGGCCTGTCGCCCGCGCGGCGGCTGGGCGAGCCGCGCGAGGTCGCCTATCTGATTGCATTCCTGTGTTCCGATCTTGCTGGCTTCATCAACGGCGCCGAGATCTTGATCGACGGCGGAGCGGCCATGAATGCCGTCAGTTTCAGCACGCGGAAGGTCAAAGAAATCGGTGCCCCGGATCGCTCCGCCCAAGGCTGATCCGATGCCAGAATTCGCTCCGGTTATGGCGCGCCCGCAAGCAATCGCGTCAGCTCCCGCCGCAGCACCTTCCCGGTCGCCGTCATGGGTAGCGCCTCAACGAAATGGACCTGCGGCACCTTGTACGTCGCCATGTTGTTGCGGCACCATTGGACGAATTCAAACTCGCTGATCTTTCCGCGCCAGTCGGGCGCGAGGATGATGAAGGCGACCGGCGCCTCGCCTTTTTCCTCATCTTGAATTCCGGTCACGCCCACGCGCGTGACGGCGGGATGCCGCGCCAGCAGTCCCTCGACCTCGGTTGGAAATACGCTCATTCCATTGACCTTCAGCATCTCCTTGCCGCGACCGAGATAATGAAGGTAGCCCGCCTCGTCGATGCGGCCGACGTCGCCGGTATGAAACCAGCCATCCTTCAGCGCCTTGCTCGTCTCCTCAGGCTTGTTCCAATAGCCCTTCATCAGCGAGGGCGAGCGCACGCAGATTTCGCCATCGGCACCGAGCGGCACGAGTTTGCCGCTCTCGAAATCACAGATTTTCAGCTCGGTGCCGGGGACTGCCAATCCGATGAAGTTGGACTGCGGCCGCAGGTCGAAGTCGTCATCCTGCATGCCCCGGGTGAACACGTCCATGGTGTGGGTTTCGGTCGACCCATAGGTGGCCTGGATCATCGTCGCGCCGGTGAGCGCCCGCCAGCGCTCGCGGCATTCCTTGGTGAGTGACTTGACGAAGGAAACCGCGCGCGTCTTGCTCAGGGAGCGCAAGTCGTAGCGACCAACGTCGGGGTGTTCCATGACCTCGACAAACGCATCGACGGTGCCGTCGGCATCGGTGACCTTGTAGCGCTCGACCGCGGCCATGAACGCCAGCGGATCCCAACGCGCGAGAAGGACGCTCGTCGATCCGGAGAAGATCGGAATCACAATGCCGATGTCTTCGCCCGCGACCCAAAATATCGGAAGAAAACAGATGTTGATGTCGTGCTGGGTGATCGGCGCGATAATTGTGCAGGCGGCAGCCGCCGTATAGATCATGTCGCGCTGGGTGTGCAGGCATCCCTTCGGTATGCCCGTCGTCCCGCCGGTGTAGTTGACTGCAGCAAGGTCGTCGAGCGCCGCCGGCGGCAATGGCGGCGCTTGCGGAGCCGCCCGCAAGGCGGGAATGAGGTCGATGGCGTCCGCGCATGGCAGCCGGGCGCACTGGACGCTCGGCGGCAGCGGCAGCGTCGGCTCGGCCGGAAGAACATCGGCGAAACTGGTGACGATGCGCGTCCGCAGCCTGGTCTGGGCGCTCGCCGCCTGCACGATCTCCATGGTCTGATCGAGCGCGATGATGATTTCGGCGCCGGAGTCGTTGATCTGGTGGACGAATTCGTGGACCTTGTAGAGCGGGTTGACCGGGACGAGAACCGCCCCGAGCTTCAAGATTCCAAAAAAGGCGATGAGGAACTGCGGGCAGTTCGGCATGAAGACGGCGACGCGATCACCGCGACCTACGCCGAGGGATGCCAGCAGCGAGGCGAGCCTATCGCTCAGGTTGTCGAGCTCCGAATACGAAAGCTCCGTCCCATAGAAGATGATCGCCGGCTTTGTCGGTTGCACCTTGGCCCAGCGCCGCAGATATTCGGTCAGCGCGATCTCTCCGAAGGGATAGCCGAGCTCGGTGGGCACTTGTTTCGGCCAGGCACGGCGGTTGAGCTCGCGCAGCGCTGCAAGATACTCGGCTACGGTCAAATTGGTTCGTGTGTTCATGTTCATATCCGGGCATTCGCGGGTCCGCGCAGCCGCAAGGATGGCGGCCACTCGCCCAAATCGAGATTGCGCAGACGGTGGATGACCGCCACCAGCCTCGGCCCCACTTCTTCGTTGAGGACTCGTTCCGTCTTGACGTAGGACGGCCCGCTCACCGAGACCGCGAACAGCTCGCCCGTATCCTGCGCGATGATGGGAGCGGTGACGGTGTTGATATCCTGGTGCCAGATGCCGATGCCGACCGCGTAGCCCTTCCGCTGGAGTTCGTCCTGGCAGCGTTTAATCCGGGCCTGCAGCAGGCGTGCGTTTCGCGATGGCCGCGAGCGCAGTTCGGCGATGAGGCGCTCGCGGTCGTCGGGCGGCAGAGCAGCGATCATGGCCATTCCCGTGATGCTGTCCCCGACGGGCACGCGCGCACCGACGTCCAGCCGCACGGCAATATTCTGCGTCACTCCGATGAACAGCTTGACCAGCAGGCATTCCAGTCGTTCGCGCACGAACAGCGCGACGTTGCATTGGACCTGATCGGCCAATTCCTGAAGAAAGGGCTGAGCGATCTGGGGAAAGGAATTGGCCCGGAAAAACGCCATCCCGAGAGCCATCAGCGAGATTCCGAGCTGATAGCGTTCCCGCTCGCCCACGCTCGACAGGTAGCCGAGCTTGGTCAGGGTGTGGGTGAGCCGCGATACCGTCGGCTTGGGCAGGCCGGTCCGCCGCGCAATCTCGACATTGCCGAGCTGATCGGACGAATTCTCGAAGGCCCGCAGGATCATGAGCCCGCGCGCGAGCGCAGTGACGAAGCGCCGGTCCTTCCCGCCGGTCCCGATACTCGTGCCCTCGGACCGGCGCGCGCTATCCCCGCGCTCCGCTCTTTGCGGCGCAATGCGGGCGATGTCCTTGGGCACGCCGTCAGTCTCCTCGCCGCAGCCGGCCGCCTCACCGCCGGTCGCCTGCCCTGGCATCGCGGCGATCCCCGCCGACCGTAAAGCGCGGGGTCGGCCATCGCCGCTGTCCAGTTCGTCCGTGTCCGCGCATCGCCGGCGGGGCAGGCGCCGAGTCGGCCGACGCCATTTCGCTATGCGGAACTATATTTCAAAAATCTGTCGACACAAGCCCTGATCCGTCTATGTTAGATCGGCCGACAGGTGGCGGCCGCAGGTTGCGTCGGGGGAACAAGCGGTGCAGTCGCTCGAAGCATTCCGCAACGAGGTGCGCATCTGGCTGGAGGCGAACTGCCCGGCGGAAATGCGATTGCCGACGCGCGGGGAAGAGGACATCTGCTGGGGTGGCCGGCGGTGGGTATTTCAGTCGGACGCCCAGCGGCTGTGGCTCACGCGCATGGTCGAGCGCGGCTGGACCGTGCCGACATGGCCCAAGGAGTTCGGCGGCGGTGGCCTCGCGCACGAGGAAGAAAAAGTTCTGCGTGAGGAGATGGGGCGCATCGGCGCTCGGCTGCCGCTCGAAAGTTTTGGCATTTCGATGCTCGGCCCGGCCTTGTTGCGGTTCGGTAACGATGCACAGAAGCGCGACTACCTGCCGCCCATCGCGCGCGGCGAAATCCGCTGGTGCCAGGGCTACTCGGAGCCAAACGCCGGATCAGATCTCGCCTCGCTGCAAACCCGCGCCGTCGACCATGGCGACCATTTTCTCGTGAGCGGCCAGAAGGTGTGGACTTCCTACGCCGACAAGGCTGACTGGATTTTCTGCCTGGTCCGCAGCGACGCGGACGCACCCAAGCACCGCGGCATATCCTTCATCATGATTGACATGACCTCGCCCGGCGTGAGCACGCGACCCATCCAGCTCATTTCGGGAAAGTCGCCCTTTTGCGCCACGTTTTTCGATGACGTGCGGGTTCCCAAGCAGAATCTGGTCGGCGAGATCAACAAGGGCTGGGATGTCGCCAAGTACCTGCTGACCCATGAGCGGGAATCGATCGGCCTCGGCCCCACCGCGCTCGGCAAGCGCTCGCTGGTGGACGAGGCGGTCAGGGCCATCGGACGCGGCGCCGACGGGCGCCTGGCCGACCCCTTTCTGCGCGCCGATATCGCGCGCACAGAGGTCGACGCCTGGGCGCTGGCGTTGACGGTCGACCGGTTCAGGAGCGAGGCCGAGTTCGGGCATGGATTGGGCGCCAGGTCGGCGGTGCTCAAATATTGCGGGACGGAACTCAACAAGCGTTGTTACGAGCTGATGATGGTGGCTGCCGGGATCAGCGGCCTCGAATGGGAGGACGCACATAGCAAGGATGGCGCTCTCGCCCGCGAGTGGCTGCGCAGCAAGGGCAACACCATCGAGGGCGGCACGTCCGAGGTCATGCTCAACATCATTGCCAAAACCATTCTCGGGCTGCCAGGGGCCTGACCGCATGCTGATGCTCACGCCGGAACAGGTCCAGCTTGCCGATTCGGCCCGCGGCCTGCTGGACGAACGGGCGCCGGTTTCCCAGTTCCGTCGGTTGCGCGATGCCCGCGATGCGGTGGGCTTTGATCGCGATCTGTGGCGCACGATGGCGGACATGGGCTGGGCGGGCGTGCTGGTGGCCGAGCCGTACGGGGGCGTTGACTTCGGTTTCGTCGGCGCCGGCCTCCTGTGCGAACAGATGGCGCGCAGGCTCGTCGCCTCGCCTTTCCTGTCGACCGCGGTCGTGGCCGCCACGGCCTTGCGCTGGGGCGGCTCCTCTGCGCAAAAAAGCCGCTGGCTGCCGGCGATTGCCGCCGGCGAGGCGATCGTTGCGCTCGCCGTTGACGAGGGCCGCAAGCATGACCCCGCCGCGACGGCGCTCACCGCAATCCCGGGCGGCAACGGCTATCGCCTGGCCGGCGAGAAGGTTTTGGTCATCGACGGCCACGTCGCTGATGCATTTGTGGTGGCGGTGCGGACCGCGGGTCGCCCGGGCGACCTCGACGGGCTCACGCTGTTCTTGATCGAAAGCGGCAGCCCCGGCCTCAATGTCGATCGCACCGTGGTGGTCGATAGCCGCAATGTGGCAAGACTTCGATTTGGGAACGTGCCGGTCGATGGCGCCGCCGTGCTCGGCGAGGTCGACCGGGGCGCAAATCTCCTCGAAGTGATTCTCAATGCCGGAAGCGTCGGTGTTGCGGCCGAGTTGCTCGGAGTGACCGCCGAGGCGTTTGAGCGCACGATCGCCTTCCTCAAGGAGCGCCATCAGTTCGGGCGACCGATCGGGTCATTTCAGGCACTGCAACATCGCGCGGCCCACCTCTATTGCGAGATCGAGATGCTGCGCTCGGCGGTACTGGCGGCGTGCCAGGCGCTCGATGCCGATCCTTGGACCGCCGGGCCGCTGGCCAGCATGGCCAAGGCCAAGGCGGCCGCGGTGGCCCGTTTGTCGGTGTCGGAGGCCTTGCAGATGCATGGCGGCATGGGCATGACCGACGACGTCGATATCGGCCTCTTCATGAAACGGGCGCGGGCCGGGGCCGAGCTTTACGGCGATGCCAACTTCCACGCCGATCGGGTGGCGCGTCATCGTGGGTTCTAAGGTGCCGATAATCGAATGAGCTATCTGGACCAGCTTTTTGGCGTTGCGGGGAAAACCGCGCTGGTGACCGGCGGAGCCACCGGCATCGGCCGGATGATCGCCGAGGCCTTGGTGCAGGCCGGTGCCCGCGTGCTGATCGCCTCTCGCAAGGGCGAGGCCTGCGCCAAGGTCGCCGCCGAGTTCAACGCTCGCGGCGGGGCAGGATCGGCCGAAGGGTTTGCCGGCGACATCGCCAATGAAAGCGGCATCGCGGCGCTGGCGGCGGCCGTCGCAGAGCGGTGCGACCAACTCCACATCCTGGTCAACAACGCCGGAAAGGTTTGGATGGGGGACCTCAACTCCTTCCCCTACGCGGCGTGGGACAGCGTCCTTGCGGTCAATCTCTTTGGACCCTTTCACCTCACTCAGCGCCTGCTGCCGCTCATCGAGAAGGCGGCGCGCGCAGAGGACCCGGCGCGGATCATCAACGTGGGATCTGTCGCCGGCCTCGTCACCGCGGGCGAAGGGGTCTATTCCTACTCGGCATCGAAAGCGGCGATCCACCACATGTCGCGGGTGCTGGCGAGCGAACTCGCCCCGCGGCACATCACCGTCAACGCGCTGGCGCCAGGGCCGTTCGTCAGCCGCATGATGGCCCCGATCACCGCCACGGAGGACGATCGCGCCCGCCTCGCGCGGTCGGTGCCGATCGGCCGCATCGGCTCGCCCGAGGACATTGCGGGGGCCGTCCTGTTTCTGTGCGGGCGCAGCGGCGCCTATGTCACCGGCGCGGTGCTGCCGATCGACGGCGGCCTGAGCGTCAAGGCCCCGCCCAACATGCTGCAGGAGGGCGACAGTTGAACGTCCATGCAAAGCCGATCGCGCTTTCCCTCGATGCGCTGGAAAGCCGGGTGGGCCAGGAGATCGGCGTTTCCGAATGGCACCAACTCGACCAAGCCATGGTCGATCGGTTTGGCGAGGTCACCAAGGATTGGCAGTTCATTCATGTCGACCCGGTGCGCGCCAAAGCCGAGAGCCCCTATGGCGGCACGATTGCGCAGGGCTTCCTGACCCTCTCGCTGCTGAGCGTGATGGGTTTTGAGGCGCTGCCTCGGATCGTCGGGCAGAAGATTGGCCTCAACTACGGCTTCGACAAGGTTCGCTTTCTCAGCCCCGTGCCCGTCGGATCGCGCGTGCGCGGCCGCTTCGTGCTGACGGAAGTCACGCCAAGGTCGCCCACCGAAATCCTGCTGCGCACGCGAGTGACGGTCGAGATCGCAGGGCAATCAAAACCCGCGCTGGTCGCCGAGTGGCTGAACCTCGCGCTACTGGACTGACGGCAAAGGAACGCTCATGACTATTCGCTTCGACGGGCGCGTCGCCATCGTCACGGGAGCCGGCAACGGCCTTGGCCGCTCGCACGCGCTTGGGCTGGCGGCGCGGGGCGCCAAGGTCGTGGTGAACGATCTCGGCGCCGCGCGCGATGGGACGGGCGGCTCGCCGAGCGCCGCCGAAGCGGTCGCGCAGGAAATCCGCGCCCACGGCGGCGAGGCGATCGCCAATGCCGCCAACGTCGCCCATTTCGACCAGGTCGCCGCCATGGTGGCCGAGGCCAAGGCGAGGTGGGGTCGCATCGACATTCTCGTCAACAATGCCGGGATCCTTCGCGACAAGACCTTCGCCAAGATGGACCTCGCGGACTTCCGCCTCGTCGTCGATGTCCACTTGATGGGTGCCGTCAATTGCAGCAAGGCGGTCTGGGATACCATGCGCGAGCAGAACTACGGGCGCATTGTCCTGACGTCCTCCGGATCGGGCCTCTACGGCAACTTCGGCCAGGCGAATTACGCTGCCGCCAAGGCTGCCATGATCGGCCTCATGAACGCGCTGCACGCCGAAGGCGCCAAGTACAACATACGCGTCAACACCTTGGCGCCAACGGCGGCCACGCGCATGACCGCAGATTTGCTGCCGCCCGCCATGCTCTCCCTGATGGCGCCCGAGGCCATCACGCCTGCGCTTCTCTACCTTGTCGGCGAGAACGCACCTTCACGCGTGATCATGTGCGCCGGGGCTGGCGTCTACTCGGTCGCCCGTATCGTGGAATCGGAGGGAGTTTACCTGCCGGCGGCCGAGCGCTCGCCG
>DATBWJ010000408.1:0-8968 GCA_036514935.1 Xanthobacteraceae bacterium | reverse complement strand
GATCGCCGGCGGCGTCGGCCTCGCGCGCTCGCGCCAGCATGGCATTGAGCCGTGCCTGCGCCGCTTCCTCAGATCGCTGGACCGAAGCCGGCGTCGGCTGCACGTGACGCTGCGCGTTCGTGGTCTGGGGACTGGAGGCGCGCGGGGCCGCCTTGCCCGCTGCCTCGCTCAAGGTCTTTTCGATGCGGGCAATTTCGGCGCTGCACGGTCCTGCCTCGGCGCCCGCAATGCCGGCGCCGATGGACAGCACGACGAGCCCGGCGTGGCCAAGACCCAACTGAAAGCGGTTCATGCGACCTCCTGCGGATCTGCTGTGACCATCAGAACGGCGTTGATCGGCGATCGCGACAACGATCGTGAATCGACGGCCGGACCGCGGCCGGCAAGGGCGCTACTTGAGCGCATAGGGCAACCACAGGCTGAGCGGCGGGAGGAGGACGACCAGCGTGACGCGCACGAAGTCCGACATCAAAAACGGCGCCACGCCGCGAAAGGTCTCGAACATCGGCACGTCCTTGGCGAGCGAATTGATCACGAAAACGTTCAGCCCGACCGGCGGCGTGATCAGGCCGATCTCGGCGACCATGAGGATGATGATGCCGTACCAGAGTTTTAGATCGTCCGGCTGCAGGCCGAAATCGAGCGCAGCAACGATCGGCCAGAAGATCGGAATGGTGATCAGGATCATGGACAGCGAATCCATGATGCAACCGAGGACGAGGTAGAGCAGGATCATTCCCAGCAGCACCGCATAGGGCGGCAGCCCCGAATGCTGGAACAACTCGGCGCCCCAGGTCGGGAGTTGGGAAAATCCCAGGAACGCGTTGAACACGTTGGCGCCGAGCAGGATCAGGTAGATCATCCCCGCCGTCACCGCGGTTTCGCTCAGCGCCTGAATGAAGCCGTCCCAACGCATGCCGCCATAGGTCACCGCCATCAGGAAGGTGCCGAGCGCGCCGATGCCGGCGCCCTCGGTCGGCGTGAAGGCGCCCGAGTATATTCCGCCCATGACGATCCCGAAGATGACCAGGATCGGCCAGACGTCGCGGGTGGCGGCCCATCGCTCGGCCGCGCTCGCGTGCGGCCCCGCCGGCCCGGCCTTGGGATCGACGCGCACCACGATCGCGATCGCCGCCATGTAGCCGAGCATCGCGATAATTCCCGGCGCGAAGGCGGCCTGGAACAGGGCGACGATGTTCCCCTCGACCATGATGGCGTAGATGATCAGGATGATGGAGGGCGGAATGAGGATGCCCAACGTGCCGCCGGCAGCGAGCGCGCCGGTCGCAAAACCCGGGGCATAGTTGTAGCGGCGCAGTTCAGGCAGGGCGACCTGCCCCATCATGGCAGCGCAGGCGAGCGAGGAACCGGTGACGGTCCCGAACACGGCACACCCGCCGATGGCCGCCATGGCGATTCCGCCGCGAAAGTGACCCATCCATGAATTCACGGCGCGAAACAGCGCGCTGGTAATGCCGGCGCGGGCGGCGAAATTCCCCATCAGCAGAAACAGCGGCAGCACCGAGAAGTCAAAGGAGGTGAACTGCCAGTACATCTGCGTCTTGAAGAAGCTGAGCAGGGCGGTGGTGCCGGCGATGAGCGCGTAGCCGAGCGCGCCGACCATGAGCATTCCAACGCCGATCGGCATGCGCAGCCCAATCAGGACCAGCAGCACGACGAACCCGGTCGTGCCGATCGCCAAATCGCTCATTCGCCGCCCCCGACAGCCGTCGATTCACGAGGGCGGCCGGTCCAGATGTCGCTCGCGTCTTGCGCCAACGTGTAGGCGATGGCGACGATCAGGACGAGCATGCAGGCGATATCGAACGGAAACGTGTACCAGCGATAGAAATTGAACGCCGCGATCACCTCCGAATGCCGGTACATGTCGATGCCGCCGTAGATCAGGCGCCAGGTCGCGAAGACCGCAATCAGGAGAAAACACAGGTTGGCGAATGCATCGAGCGCTGCCCTGGCGCGCACCGGCGCGCGGCTGGTGAATACGTCAACCAGCACGTTGCTGCGCTTGAGTTGGCAGATTGGCAGAAAGCTGAATGCCGCGCATCCGGCGATGATGCCGACGATGTCATAGTCGCCCTGGATCGGCGCGCTGAAGAAGTAGCGGCCCGCGACGCTGACCGTCACGATGATCGCCATCGAAAAGGTGAGGAAGCCGCCGAAAAGTCCCAAGGCGCGGGCGATGCCAACAAGCAGCCGGCCAAACGCGTTGCTCGGCCGGCGACCCTCGGCTCTAGCCTCTGCCATGGTGCAACGCGCCTTCCGCGAGCCCCGCTTTGAGACGGTACTAGCGCGACGGCGTGGAATATTTTTCGATCAGGGCGCCGGCGTCGGCGATCAGCTTGTCGCCGTCGGCGCCGATCCTCTTCATTTCCTCCTTGAAACGCGCGTAGACCGGCTGTTGCACCGCCGCCTTGGTCCTCGCGGTCTCCTGCGGGCCGACGGTGACAAAGCGGTTCTTGGCCACCGATCGCATGACGTTTTCGCCTGCCAGCTCGATCATGTCCCAGGTCTCGGCTGCGAGCTTGGCGATGTTGCGGCCGGAATTGTCATCGATCACCTTCTTCAGGTCCGGCGGCAGGCTCTCGTAGCGCTTCTTGTTCATCAGGAAGGAGAAGATCGCGGTCGCCATGCGGGGCTGGGGCGGCGACAGCGTGGTGAAATAGGTGGCAAGCTCCTGCATCTTTACCGCCGGGGCAATCTCGTAGACGAGTATCGACCCGTCCACCGTGCCCTTGCTCATCATCTGCGGCAGCTCGGGCAAGTCCACCTGGATCGGGGTCGCGCCCAGGGCCTCGATCGCCCACGCTCCGGTGCGCGAGGGGGACCGGAGCTTCAGGCCCTTGAAATCCTCGAGCTTGTTGACCGGCCCCTTGGTCATGAACAGAACGCCGGAATGGGCATGGATGAGAATGGGGTGATAGTCCTTGAGCTCGTCCTTCAGGTGGATGCCTGCGAAGTCCTGCACCGCAAGCACGGTCGAGAGCGCCGAGCGGTGCAGGAATGGCAGCTCGAAGGTTTCCAGCCTCGGCATCACACCCGGCGTGTAGCCCGGCAGGGTCCATACGATGTCGACGACGCCGTCACGGACCTGCTGAAGAAGCTGCGGCGCCTTGCCGCCGAGTCCCATCGCCGGAAAGATCTGAACCTTCATCTTGCCGCCGGACTCGCGGGTGACTTTTTCCGCCCACGGCGTCAGAAAATGCTTCACCGGATTGGCGACCGGCGGCATGAACGTGTGCACGCGCAACGTCAATGTCTCTTGCGCGGCCGCGGACGTCGGCGCACTCGCGAATCCGGCGATCGCGGTGCAGGCAATTGCGCCGGCAACTAGCCTCAGCATGACCGTGCCCTCCCTGTTCTTGGTGGAAAGATACTCGCAGGCGGTACCGCCGATGGCAACTCGTTATTGGTCATTGGCGTTCGCGAACGCGCGTGATCCTTTGCTACAGTAGCGTTCGAAGCTAAGTGGTCGTTTCGCAAGCCTGGGAGCTTGCATTCGCACAACCATTGCCCGGCCGGTCGCGACCCATGGAAATGCCAATGAGTTGCAATATAGGCCGTCGCTGGATGGCGCTCACATGAACGATTCTCCGCCGCAATGGGACGCACGCTTCATGGCGCTTGCGCTGGCGCTCGGCCGGCGCGCGCTCGGCCGTACCTGGCCGAATCCCGCGGTCGGCGCGGTGATCGTGCGCAATGACGGTGGTGAGCCGGTCATCGTCGGCCGCGGCGTGACCCAGGCAGGCGGCCGGCCGCACGCGGAGACCGAGGCGCTGGCGCGCGCGGGCGCGGCTGCCCGCGGAGCCACCCTGTACGTCACCCTTGAACCCTGTTCCCATCATGGCCGGACCCCGCCGTGCGCGGACGCCGTCATTGCGGCTGGCCTCGCCCGCGTGGTCTCCGCGCTCGAGGATCCCCACCCGGCGGTCGGCGGCCGGGGTCACGCACGCTTGCGCGCGGCAGGCATCGCGGTCGACGTCGGCCTTGGCGCGACCGAGGCGCGCCGCGCCCATGCCGGCCACATACGTTGCGTGCGTGACGGGCGGCCGCACGTGGTTCTGAAACTGGCGGTGTCGGCCGACGGCAAGGTCGGGCTCGCCGGCCGCCGTCCGCTCGCCATCACGGGAGAGCTGGCGCGCGCGCGCGTGCACATGATGCGCGCGATGAGCGATGCGGTGCTCATCGGCATCGGCACCGCGCTTGCCGACGATCCTCTGCTGACCTGCCGATTGCCAGGCATGCAGGCGCGTTCGCCGGTGCGCGTGGTGCTCGACAGCACTCTTCGCATCCCGCTGACAAGTCGGCTGGTGGCCACAGCGGGCGAGGTTCCGCTGTGGATGGTGACGGGGGCCTCCGCGCCGTCCGGACGTGAGCACGACCTGCGCGCGCGGGGGGTTGACGTGCTGCGCGTGGATCAGCGTGCCGACAAGCCCGATCTCCCGGCGGCATTGGCGGCCTTGGCGGCGCGCGGCATCACACGGGTCATGGTCGAGGGCGGTCCCGTTGTGGCCGCTGCCCTGGTCGCGGCCGATCTGGTCGATGAAGCGATGCTGGTGCGCTCTGCTATTACGGTCGGGGCAGATGGGATCGAGGCGCTCGAAGGAATGGCGCTGACCGCGCTCACACGGTCGCCAAGGCTGAACCTGATTGATGTCGAGGCGCTCGGGCCGGACAGCGCGGAGTTCTATGAGCGGCCCTTCAATGGTGCCTCCTCCGCGACCGGCGTGCGAGAAATCCAATGTTCACCGGAATCGTGACCGACATCGGCGAGGTTTTGGCCGTCGAGCCGCGGGGCGAAGGCTTGCGCCGGCTCATGATCGGCTGCCACTACGAACCTGCCTCGATCGTCAACGGCGCCTCGATCGCCTGCAACGGCGTGTGCATGACGGTGGTCGGCGCCGGGGAGCGGGATGAGCGCATTTGGTTCGCGGTTGACGCAGCCGCGGAGACCCTGCGCGTGACCACCGTGGGGACATGGCAGCAGGGCACGCGCGTCAACCTCGAGCGCGCGCTCAGGCTCGGCGACGAACTCGGCGGCCATCTGGTGGCCGCGCACGTGGACGGTGTCGCCGAAATCACAACACGCGAAGACCTCCGCGATATGATGCGCTTTGCCGTGCGCTCGCCGCCGCATCTTGCGCGCTTCATCGCGCCCAAAGGCTCGGTCGCGCTCGACGGGGTGTCATTGACCGTGAACGATGTGGAGGGCGACAGCTTTTCGGTGCTGATCATCCCGCATACGCTCGCCGTCACCACGATCGGCTCCTGGCTGGCGGGAACCGCCGTCAATCTCGAAGTCGACCTGATGGCGAGATATGCGGCGCGTTTGATGGATATGCGCTGAGTTCGGATCTCTCCTCTCGTAGTGTGCAGATTGGCATGCGCGCTTGTTCCTGGTCGCTGCGCTTGCTAGTGACGAGGCGGGTAGGCCATGGCAAAGCCGCGACGATCAGAAGCCAAACGCGCGCACGCCCTCAAGGGCGCACGCATCCTCGTGGTCGAGGCACGCTTTTACGAGGACATTTCCGACGCCTTGTTGGAAGGCGCCACGCGCGCGCTCGCCGAGGCCGGCGCGGAGTGGGACGTGGTCAGCGTTCCGGGGTCGCTCGAAATTCCGCCCGCGATCGCCATCGCGCTCGACTCGCGACACGCGCGCGCAAAGCCCTATGACGGGGTGGTGGCACTCGGCTGCGTGATCCGGGGCGAGACCAGCCACTACGACATCGTGGCGAACGAGTCCGCCCGCGCTTTGATCGACCTTTCGGTGGCGCGCCGCATTCCCATCGGCAACGGCATCATCACGGTTGACACCGACGCCCAGGCCTGGACGCGCGCGCGCCCCCAGGAGGAGGATAAAGGCGGCGGGGCGGCGCGCGCCGCGCTCGCGCTCGTCCGCCTGCAGCGCCGGCTTGGCAAACGGCAGGCACCGCGATGACGCGGGCGCCGGCCAAGGACGACCGCAAGGCCAACCGGCGCAGCGCGGCTCGGCTGGCGGCCGTGCAGGCGCTCTACCAGATGGACATCGCGAGCACCGGGCTCAACGAGATCTTGGCGCAGTTCGAAGGCCACTGGATCGGGCGCGAGGTCGAGGGCGAGCAATACCTGCCGGCGGAGGCGGCGTTCTTCCGCGACCTCGTGGGCGGCGTCATCGCCGAGCAGCGCCGGCTCGACCCGCTGATCGATCAGGCGCTCGCCGCCGGGTGGCCGCTCAGGCGGGTCGAGGCGATCCTGCGCGCCGTGCTGCGCGCCGGCGCCTACGAGCTCGACCGCCGGCACGATGTTCCCGCGCGCGTCGTGATCTCGGAATATGTCGACGTTGCGCATGCCTTCCTCGATCGTGAGGAGACCGGCATGGTCAACGCCGTCCTCGATCAGCTCGCGCGGCAGTTGCGGGCGGCGGAATTCGACCGGGCGACTGGATAGCGGCGCGTCCACGGCCCCTGGGCGATCGGACAGGCGTGTTGACATGAGCGCTCGCGAACCATCCGTTGAATCCGCCGAGGAGCGGCTGATCGCGCGCTATTTCCGTCCGCTGGCGACCCACCCCGGCGCCTTCGGCCTGCTCGACGACGCCGCCGTGCTGACGCCGCCGCCGGGCTGCGACCTGGTTCTGAAAACCGACGCCATCGTCGGCGGGGTGCATTTTTTTCCCGACGATCCTCCCGACGCGGTCGCGAAAAAAGCCTTGCGGGTAAATCTGTCCGACCTCGCCGCCAAGGGCGCGCGGCCGCTCGGATTCCTGCTGTCGCTCGCGCTGCCGAGCGCCATCGACGAAAGCTGGCTGACGGCCTTCTCGCAAGGGCTGGCAGCCGATGCCGAGCGATATGGCTGCCCGTTGTTCGGCGGCGACACCGACCGCACGCCAGGGCCGGTGACGATCGCGATCGCCGCCTTTGGCGCGGTGCCGCACGGCACGCTCGTCAAGCGCAGCACCGCGCGCGTCGGCGACCTGATCGTGGTGACGGGCACGGTCGGTGACGCGGCGCTCGGGCTGCGGTTGCGCCAGGAGCGCGCAGCGGCGCGCTGGGGTCTGGACGAGGCGATGCAGTCGCATCTCCTCGCGCGCTATCTTTTGCCGGAGCCCCGGCTGGCGGTGGCCGAAGCGCTGCGCGTGCATGCGTCGGCGAGCATGGACGTATCGGACGGCCTCGTCGGCGACCTCGCAAAGCTCTGCCGCGCCTCCGGCGTCTCCGGCGAGGTCGAAGTGGCGCGCGTGCCGTTGTCGGCGGCCGCGCGCCGGGCACTGCGCGTCGAGCCTGGCCTCATCGCCGCCGTTCTTACCGGCGGGGACGACTACGAGATCGTGGCGACGGTGGCGGCGGGCGCGGCCGAGGCGTTTTGCGCGGCGGCGGCCG
Organism: Xanthobacteraceae bacterium; assembly: GCA_036514935.1. Classification (GTDB taxonomy): domain Bacteria; phylum Pseudomonadota; class Alphaproteobacteria; order Rhizobiales; family Xanthobacteraceae; genus DATBWJ01. The sequence continues at coordinate 1,592 of DATBWJ010000408.1, read as the reverse complement.
CCACCGGCACTGCGCTCACCGTGATCGGCCGCGTGATGGCCGGCGAGGATGAGCCGCGCTTCTTCGATGACCACGGGCGGGCGCTCACCTTCGCGCAGCGCTCGTACAGCCATTTCTGATGGGTCGACGGGCAAGGAGGCGAGGATGGATGAGCGCACCAGAACCGTGCCGACGCCTGCGCCGCGCGCGCCGATGACGCGGCCGGTCGCTGCCACGGCGAAGGACGTCGCACGCCGGCGCCGTTTTCCGACGATGCATTATCTGCGCCAGCATGCCCGCCGCCGCATCCCGACATTCGGCTTCGAGGCGACCGACGGCGGCGCCGGCACCGACCAGGGCATCGCCCGCAACGCCGCCGCCTTCGACGCAATCGAGCTGGTGCCGCGCTACGGCGTCGACGACGGCACCTGCGCCATGGAGGTCGAGCTGTTCGGCCGGCGCTACGCCATGCCGTTCGGCATCGCCCCCATGGGGCTGCCCGGCATCGTGTGGCCAGGGGCGGAGAAATATTTGGCTAACGCAGCTTGCCGCGCCCGCATTCCCTACACCGCGGGGACGGTGGCAAGCTCGACCATCGAGGAACTCGCCGAGCTGGCGCAGGACATGCTGTGGTTCCAGCTCTACCGCATCGCGCACAACGATCACGCCGCGGGATTCGATCTGGTACGGCGGGCGCAGGTCGCCGGCGCGCAGGTGCTGGTCATCACCCTCGACGTGCCGCTACGGACCAAGCGCCCGCGCGAGATCCGCCAGGGCCTGGTGCTGCCGTTCCGCATGCGTGCGCGCACGGTGTGGGACGTGCTGACCTCGCCGGCATGGCTCATGGCCTACCTGGAGCACGGCCTGCCGCGCTTTGCGAATTTCAAGCCCTATGTCGATGGCGAGCCGACTCCGGAAAAGCTCACCGCCTTCGCAAACCGCAACGACCAGGTCGGCGGGGGCGCGTTCACCTGGGAGGAGGTCGCGCGCTATCGCGACGTCTGGAAGGGACCGCTGGTCGTCAAGGGCATCCTGCATCCCGCCGACGCCGCCAAGGCGGTTGCGATCGGGGTCGACGGCATCCAGGTCTCGAACCACGGTGGACGGCAGATCGAGGGCCTTTCGGCCGCGATCGACGTGCTGCCGGCGATCGCCGCCGAGGTCGGAGCGCGCTCGACCGTGCTCCTCGATTCGGGCGTGCGCTCGGGCCTCGACGTGGTGCGCGCGCTCGCGCTGGGCGCCAAGGCCGCCTTTGCCGGCAAAGCATTTCTTTACGGTCTCGGCGCGATGGGCGGCGACGGCGCGGCCTATGTCATCGAGCTGTTTCGGGAAGAGATCCGCGACGCCATGCGGCAGGTGGGCATCAAATCGGTCGCGCAAGCGCACACCATCGAGCTGCGCCACCCGGGCGCCTGGCAATTCTGACCTGCGGATACGGGACTGGCTGGGCGCAAAGTTGCCCGGTAGAAGCGGTCGCATGGACGCCCGGACCAGCGCAGCCATTGCGAGCGACGACCGTTTGGCGCGCCGAAACGCGCTCGTGCTGGCCGCGGCGCAAGCGCTCGCCGGCGGCAACAACGCCGTTGTGTTGGCAACAGGCGCCATCGTCGGGG
>DATBWJ010000407.1:0-3107 GCA_036514935.1 Xanthobacteraceae bacterium | reverse complement strand
TGGCTTGATCGTGTGATCACCGGCCGCTGTGCCGGCGGTGCGCGGTCAAGGTGCAACAAACGGAGAGCGCGCGTGGCCCGGCGCAGCACTTGGCTCTGGATCGCCGCTGCGACCCTGCTGGCGGCGGCGGCGCTGTGGTGGCTCTACGGGCGCGGGCTTGAGGTCGGCGTCGCGCCGGCCTACCGCGGGACCGCGGTCGAGATCGTCTACGCCACCGGCGCCGTCGAGCCGGTGCGCTGGGCCAAGGTCGCAAGCCTCGTGCGCGACCGCATCATCGAGGTGTGCGAATGCGAGGGCAAGGCCGTCGCCAAGGGCGACGTGCTGGTGCGGCTCGACGACCGCGAGGTCAAGGCGCAGCTCAACGAGCTGCGGGCGCGCGAGGACTTCGTCAAGCGCGAGTTCGCGCGGGTGAGCGAGCTGTTGAGCCGCGGCGCCGCCACCGCCCAGGCGCTCGAACGCACCTCCATGGACCTCCAGCAGGTCCAGGCGCTGATCGCCGTGCAGTTCGAGCGCATCGGCGACTACACGATCACCGCGCCGATGGATGGCATTCTGTTGCGCCGCGACGGCGAGGTCGGCGAGATCGCCGAGGCCGGCCAGGTGCTGGTCCGCGTCGGGGTGCCGAAACCGCTGCAGATCGTTGCCGAGGTGAACGAGGAGGACATCCCGCGCGTTGCCGTCGGGCAGACCGTGCTCTTGCGCACCGACGCCTTCGCCGGCCAACGGCTGGAGGGCCGGGTGCGGGAGATCACGCCCATGGGCGATCCCGTCGCAAAAACCTATCGCATTCGCGTGGCCTTGCCTGACGACACCCCGTTGCTGCCAGGCATGAGCGTGGAGGCAAACGTGATCACGCGCGAGAAGCCGCACGCGCTGCTGGTGCCGGCCGACGCGGTGCAGGCGAGCCAGGTGTTCGTGGTCGTGGGCGGCCTGGCCCGCGCGCGCAGCGTTGCGGTCGGCATCCGCGGAACGCGCGCGATCGAGGTCGTGTCCGGTCTCTCCGAAGGCGAGCAGGTGATCTCGCCCGCCCCGACCGGCATTACCGAGGCCGAGCGCGTGCGCATCGTGCAGGTCCGCCAGCCCGACTCATGAACCTCGTCCTCGACATCGCCTGGACCCACGTGCACGCGCGCGCGCGCCAGACTTTTGTGGCCGTCGCCGGCGTCGCCACCGGGGTCGGCGTCTCCATCATGATGGCCGCGCTCATGCACGGCTCGCAGGACGACTTCATCCGCCAACTGGTCAACACGCTGCCGCACGTCCAGGTCTCCGACGAGCAGCGCCTGCCGCCGCGCCAGCCGGCCGAGATCGCGTTTGCGGCGGCGCAAATCCACGGCCTGACGCCGGAGGCCAAGCGCCGCGGCATCAAGAACCCGCTCGCCACCCTTGCCGCGCTCGAAGCCTGGATTCCCGGTGGGGCGGCCCCGTCGGCCAAGACCAATGTCATCATCCGCTACGCCGCCCGCGACGTCGCCGCCAGCATCGTCGGCATCGATCCACACCGCGAGCCGCGCGTCTCGGACCTGCCCAAGCAGATGCGCCAGGGCACCCTCACCTCGCTCTTCCGCGCGACCAACGCCATCATCCTCGGCGACCGGCTCGCCGAGAAGGTGGGAGCCAAGCTCGGCGCCAACCTCACGCTGCAATCGAGCGAGGGGGCGCGCCTCAACGCCCAGGTGGTCGGCACTTTTCACGCCGGCATCCGCACGGTCGACGAGTCGACCGCCTATGTGCTGGTCAAGACCGGACAGATCCTGGCCCACCAGACCGGGCTCGTGAACGAGATCAGGGTGCGCCTGCGCGACCCGATGACGGCCAAGGCGGTCTCCGAGCGCATCGAGCGCGAGACCGGATACAAGTCGGTCGCCTGGCAGGAGGCGCATGAGGACCTGCTGTCCGCCTTCCTCATCCGCAACATCATCATGTACACGATCGTGGGCGCGATCCTCCTGGTGGCAAGCTTCGGCACCTACAACATCATCTCGACCATCACCCACGAGAAGGCGCGCGACATCGCCATCATGAAGTCGCTCGGCCTCAGAGAAGGCACCGTGCGCGCGATCTTCGTGGTGGAGGCGCTCATCATCGGCCTCATCGGCGCGCTGATCGGGTTCGCGCTCGGCTATCTCTTGTGCCGCATCCTCGGCACGATCGAGATCAGGAGCCCGTTCACCGACATCAACCGCCTGCCGCTGCTCTACTCGCCCTGGCATTACGCGCTGGCGGCACTGGTCGCGATCGCCTCTTCCCTGCTCGCCGGCTATGCGCCCGCGCGCAAGGCCGCGCGCGTGCATCCGGTTGACATCATCCGGGGCGCGACATGAGCGAGCGTGAGCCCGCCGCGACCGCGTGCGCCGAAGCCGCCCCGCTGATCGAGGCGCGCGCCGTCACCCGCATCCTGCCGGGGGTGGTGCCGGTGGTGCTCGTCCACGACATCGACCTGCGCGTCGGCGACAACGAGTTCGTCGCCATCACCGGGCCGTCCGGCTCGGGCAAGTCGTCGCTGCTCTATCTGCTCGGCCTGCTCGATCTGCCGACATCCGGGGAGGTGCTGATCCGCGGCAAGGCGACCGCGCACATGAGCGAGCAGGAGCGCGCTCTGACCCGGCTCACCACGCTCGGCTTCGTCTTCCAGTTCCATTTCCTGCTGCCGGAATTCACCGTGCTGGACAACGTCATGCTGCCGATGCGCGCGCTGGCGGCGCTTTCGGAGGCGGCCATGCGCAAGCGCGCCGGCGACATTCTGGCCTCGCTCGGGCTCGCCCAGCACGTCGGCAAGCGGCCGGATCAGCTCTCCGGCGGCCAGCGAGCAGGTGTTCGAAGTGCTGCGCGATCTCGTCGAGCGGCGCGGCAAGACGGTGGTGGCAGTCACCCACGACCTCGAACTCGCCGCCCGCATGGATCGCCAGGTCCGGCTGGTCGACGGCGGCATCCTCGGCGACGTGCGCACGGCCGACCTCACCAGCGTGGTGCCGGCCTAAGAATCGCCCAGCCGACCGGCACGCGGCCGTTGCCGAAACGCATGGGCAGGTCGAACGGCGGCTGCACCTCGGCGCCGGCGGCGATGGCGGCGTATTGCGGCGGCAGCGACGCGCGCTCCTCGCCCG
>DATBWJ010000406.1:0-2727 GCA_036514935.1 Xanthobacteraceae bacterium | reverse complement strand
GACCAGGCGACGGCGGCCGACGCGATTCAGCGCATCGTGACCGAGGCGGGGGGCACGGCGCTGCGCGGCCCCGATCCGATCGCGCTGATGAAAGCGGTGAAGAACGAGACCGAGATCAGCGGGGCGCGCGCGGCGCACCGGCGCGACGGCGCGGCGGTGACCCGCTTCCTCGCCTGGTTCGAGCGCGAGGCGGCAACAGGCGTTCTGAGCGAGATCGACGCGGTCGAAGCGCTGGAGGACTTCCGCCGTCAGACCAAGGCGCTCAAGGACATCGCCTTTCCGACCATCGCCGGCGCCGGGCCGAACGGCGCCATCGTGCACTATCGCGTCACGCGCACATCGAACCGGCGCATCGCGCCGGGCGAGCTGTTCCTGGTCGATTCCGGCGCGCAGTACGAGGACGGCACCACCGACATCACCCGCACGGTCGCGGTCGGCACGCCGACGGCCGAGATGCGCGAGCGCTTCACGCGCGTGCTCAAGGGCCACATCGCGATCGCCACCGCCGTCTTTCCCGACGGCACGACCGGTGCCCAGCTCGACAGCTTTGCGCGCGTGCCGCTGTGGGCGGCGGGCATCGACTTCGACCACGGCACCGGCCACGGCGTCGGCAGCTACCTCTCGGTGCACGAGGGGCCCGCGCGCATCTCCAAGCTCGGCACCACCGCGCTCAAGCGCGGCATGATCCTGTCGAACGAGCCGGGCTACTACAAGGCCGGCGCCTACGGCATCCGCATCGAGAACCTGGTGCTGGTGACGCCGGCGCCGCCGGTCGCCGGCGCGGAAAAACTGCTCAACGCGTTCGAGACGCTGACGCTTGCGCCGATCGATCGCCGGCTGATCGAGCCCGCCCTGCTCACGCGCGCGGAGGCCGCCTGGCTCGACGCCTATCACGCGCGCGTGCGCACCGCGCTGGTGCCGCTCCTCGACGCTGCGGCGGCGGCCTGGCTCGACGCCGCGACCCGACCACTCGCGCAGGACTGACCGCTGGACAATCCGTGAAAGCCTCCTCCGACCAGCCCGGCCCGCGCCCCGTCATTCCCGACGACGGCCGCACGCCGTGGCGGCTGCTTGCCCTGCTGATGACGATGACCGCCATCAGCTCGATGTCGCTCAACCTCTTGGTGCCGGCGGTGCCGCGGCTCGCCGTGGTGATGCAGACGCACCCCGACGTCATCCAGTTGACTATCTCGCTCTACGTGTTCGGGCTCGCGCTGGCGCAGCTCATAACCGGGCCGCTGTCCGACCGTTTCGGCCGACGGCCGGTCGTCATCGGCGGCTTCGCGCTTGCGACCTTGGCGAGCCTCGCCGCCATCGCGATGTGGAGCGCCGCCGGGCTGATCATCATGCGCCTCCTGCAGGCGCTCGGCGCGGCGACCGGGGTGGCCATCGGGCGCGCGATTATTCGCGATCTCTTCGGCCGCGAGCGCGCCGCCCAGATGATCGGCCTCGTGGCGAGCGCCATGGCGATCGCGCCCATGGTCGCGCCGCTTATCGGCGGCATCCTCGACACGCTGTTCGGGTGGCAGGCGATTTTTCTTTTTGCGGCGGCGGCCTCGTTCCTCGTGCTGGTGTGGGCAGCGATGATGCTGCCCGAGACGCGCCCGCGCCAGGCGCCCGGCGCCGAGGGCGGGTTCCGCGCCAATGTCGGCATCGTCCTCTCAAGCCCGCGCTTCCTCGGCTACACCCTGAGCGCCGCGTTCGGTTCGGCGAACTTTTTCGTGTTTGTCGGCGCCGGCCCGCACGTGGTGATCACGATGATGAAGCACAGCTCGGCCGAGTACGGGCTGTGGTTTCTGCCATTTGCAGGGGGGTTCGTCGTCGGCAACATGATCACGTCGCGGCTTTCCATGCGCTATGGCGTCGACAGGATGCTGTGGTGGGGCAACGTCATCGAGGTCGTGAGCGCCGTTCTCGGCGTCGCGCTCGTCCCCTTCGTCGATACGCTCGGACTGGTCGCCATCATCCTGCCGTCGTCTCTGATCGCCATCGGCAACGGCATCCTGCTGCCGAACGCGATCGCCGGGGCCGTGAGCATCCGGCCGCAGGCGGCCGGGACGGCCTCGGGCGTGCTCGGCTGCACCCAGATGCTGTTAGGCGCGGCGATGGCGCAGCTCGCCGGCATCCTGGTCGCGGATGCATCGACGCCGATGCCGATGGCGCTGCAGATGCTCGCCGTCGCTGCAGGCTGCCTTGCAGCGTTCCTGCTGTTGCGTTCCCCGCGCGCCCCGCGCAAGGCCTGACGCGGCGCTGTGTTGCGGGCAAGAAGATGCGCCGGTCAGCGCGCGCCCACGAGCTCGAACCACTGCTCCTCGCTCAGCACCGCGACGCCGAGTTCGCGCGCCTTGCCGAGCTTGGAGCCGGCGCCGGGGCCGGCGACGACGTAGTCGGTGTTGCGCGAGACCAAGCCCGCCACCTTGGCGCCGAGGCGCTCGGCCATCGCCTTGGCCTCATCGCGCGTCATGCGTTCGAGCGTGCCGGTGAAGACCACGGTCTTGCCGGCGACCGCGGACCCCCGCGGCCTTTCGGCGTCGCGGATCGTGACCTGCCTGGTCAGGCGCTCGACCAGCTTGCGGTTGTGCTCCTCGCCGAAATAGGCGGCGAGGCTGTCGATCACGGTCTCGCCGATCTGGTCGAGCGCATCCATCTCCATACGCGTCTCCTCGTCGCCATCGACCAGCTTCCGGCACGCGTCATGAAAGGCCCGCCATGAGCCGTAACCGCGGG
>DATBWJ010000405.1:0-23366 GCA_036514935.1 Xanthobacteraceae bacterium | reverse complement strand
CTGGTGCGACGGTCGACGAACCGCTCGGCGAGCCGCTGCAGTTCGTCGAGGCCCTTGAGGTCCGGCCCGCCGTACTTGAGCGCCCACAGCTGCGCGGCAAGCGAGCGCGGGCCGGGCTTGAGCAACGCCGGCACGTAGATGTGATAGGCGCCGAAGCGCACGCCGTGCTTGCGCAGCGTGGCGCGCGCCGCCTGATCGAGGGACTTCATCTCCTCGGCGACCTTGCCGCGCTCGAGCACGCCGAGCGCCTCGACGATCTGGTAGGCGATGCCGCGCGCCATGCCGGTGATGTCCTCGGCCGCGCCGAGCACGAACAGCGGCGCGAGCTGGCGCTCGATGTGCGTGCGCGTCCACAGGTCGAGGCGCGTCTGCACGGCTTCCTGCGGCGCTCCGCTGAGGTGTTCGTCGGCAAGAATGCGCACGCGCGGCCGCAGCACGTTGTCGCCGGCCGCGAGCCGGGCAACTGCTTCGCCCACCCAGCGGATGGTGCCGTCGGAGGCGAGCACCAGGTGCGAGTCGGGCGCCTGCGACAGGCGCGTCGCGCGCGATTCGATTTCGCCGGCGAGCGCCTTCTGCGCTGCCCCCGAGAGCGTCTTGGCCTCCGATCCGCCGGCTGATGCGTCGGGCGCGAAGCGAAAACCTTCCAGGCGCCCGATGACGTGTCCCTCAACAACCACCTCGCCGGATTTGCGGATTTCGGTGTCCAGCATCTTGCTCTCTTTGAGCCGCCGCATCAGCACGCTGGTGCGACGGTCGACGAACCGCTCGGCGAGCCGCTCGTGCAGCGCATCGGAGAGCCTGTCCTCCACCGCGCGCGTGACGCCCTGCCAATGCTCGGGATCCTTGAGCCAGTCCGGACGGTTTGCCGCAAAGGTCCAGGTCCTGATATGCGCGATCCGCGTCGACAGCGTATCGATGCCGCCGTCGGTTCGATCCGCCTGCGCGATCTGGAGAGAAAACCAGTCATCGGGAATTCTACCCTGCTGCATCAGAAAACCATAGAGGGTGGTGATGAGTTCCGCGTGCGCGGCGGGCGAAATCTTGCGGTAGTCGGGAACCTGACAGACCTCCCACAGCCGCTCGATGGCGATGCGGTCCTTGGCCAGCGCGCGCACCTCGTCGTCGCGCGCCGCGTGCTCGAGCACCAGGATGTCCTCCGCCACCGGCGCGCGCGTCAGACCCGGTTCGGCCGGATTGGCCGCCAGCGATGCCGCCAGCGCGCCGAGCGAGGAGAAGTCGAGATCGCTGTTGCGCCACTGCAGCATCTTGACCGGCTCGAACACGTGGCTTTCGAGCGCCTGCACCAGCTCCTGCTCGAATGGCGGGCAGCGCCCGGTGGTGCCGAAGGTGCCGTCGCGGGTCGCGCGGCCGGCGCGGCCGGCGATCTGCGCGAACTCGATCGGGTTGAGCCGGCGATACTGATAGCCGTCGAATTTTCGGTCGGAGGCGAAGGCCACGTGATCGACATCGAGATTGAGGCCCATGCCGATGGCGTCGGTGGCCACCAAGTAATCGACATCCCCCGACTGGTAGAGCGCGACCTGCGCGTTGCGCGTGCGCGGCGACAGCGCCCCGAGCACCACCGCCGCCCCGCCGTGCTGCCGGCGGATCAGCTCCGCGACGGCGTAGACCTCCTCGGCCGAAAACGCCACGATCGCCGAGCGGCGCGGCAGGCGCGTGATCTTGCGCTCTCCCGCGAAGGTCAGCAGCGACAGGCGCGGCCGACTGAGCATGTTCGCTCCGGGCAGCAGCTTGTCCACCATCGAGCGCATGGTGGCGGCGCCGAGGATCAGCGTCTCCTCGCGTCCGCGCCGGTTGAGAACACGGTCGGTGAACACATGGCCGCGCTCGAACTCGGCGCACAGCTGCACCTCGTCCACCGCAAGGAAGGCAACGTCGAGATCGCGCGGCATCGCCTCGACGGTGGCCACCCAGAAGCGCGGCGACGGCGGCTTGATCTTCTCCTCGCCGGTGATGAGAGCAACCGCCTCGGCGCCCACCCGTTCGACGCACTTGTTGTAGACCTCGCGCGCGAGCAGGCGCAGCGGCAGGCCGATCAGGCCGGAGGAGTGCGCGAGCATGCGCTCGATGGCGAGGTGCGTCTTGCCGGTATTGGTCGGCCCCAGCACGGCGGTGACGCCGGCGCCGCGCCGGCGCGCGTCGCGAGAGAGGGGAGAGGTGAACGATATCGCCATGGGCTCTCAGGACGACCGCAGATGCTTCATGGGAGGGCGATGCCGGGACAGGACCGAAGGCTGTCGTTGGGATCGAACAAGGGCCGCCTCGGGTACCATGTTCTCACAAGGGACGATGCGCGGCGAGGATCGCTTGTCCTTACTCTGTGGCACCCTAGGCGCGCCTCACCGCCGCGAGCGCTTGCTTGGAGACGCTCATCTATAGCGTGATTTTGGCCGTTCAACCCAGTCCCGACGCCGCACGCAACTCCACCCGCCTGTGCGCTCGAGCCTCCGGCGAAGTTGCGCGAGGCTCTCCTCAGGTTGCCGCTCGCCCTTGGCGCGATCCTGTCACAGCGCGTCCGTCCGGGTGGCGGGCGCCGCGCGGCGCGCGGAATCGCCATTCGAGCGGACGCTGTCTCAGATTGCGACGAGCTTTCGCCCCGTTCGCCGCCGGCATTAAGGCACCGGAACGAGTCTTGAACGAATCGAGGCCGAATCACGGACTCGCGCGGCGTGGCCGTTCGTTCCCTACGAAATGTCGTGATCAGCCCGCCTGCGCGCACCACATCAAGTGTCTTGGCATCGTCGCCATGTGCCACAAAGGTTAACGCGCCCCAAATCACGCAGTGCGGCCAAAGTCAAGCGCCGGTTGCGAGTATCATTGTGGCGTGGCGCTGGTCGGGGTGAGGCGCGGCTGCGGAACGGAGACGAATTGCGTCGCCTGCAAGGCGCCCAGCCCAAGCGGGGTGGGAATGGTGATGCGGTGCGGCACCAGGAACCGCGTGCCGGCGATCGGCGCCAGCCAGACCTCGATGTCACGCTGACGGGCGAGGTAGCGGATGGCGGCCCGATCGGGAATATGGCCGGCGATTGGCGTAAAATAGAGCGCGCATACCACCACCGGACCTTCATAACCCTTGGGGGTCCTGACGTGGTCGAGCCGCTTGAACGCAAGCTGCAGCCCGTAGCGCAGGTGGCCGTCGAACACGGCGAGCGCGCGATCACAGGCCTCGGCCGAGACGGGCGCGCCATTGCCCGACACGCGCGCGAGCGAGGCGCTCATCGGGTCGAGAATGCCGCGCAGATGCGCGTCGGTGATCGGAATACGGCCGGGATGCAGGCGCGGTGGCGGATCGACTGTGATTTCCCGCACGTTACCGCCGGAAAGCTCGATCCGCATTTCCTCGGTCGTCTTGCCGGCGGTGATGGTGGCGGCATAGGTGGCCGGAACCAGATTGCCGTTATTGATCGCCCCGCGCACCGCGGTGGAGCCATGTCCGCCGGTGAATACCCGCAACAGGCCGGCGGTCGTGCCGCTGGCCGCCGCCGTGTAGCGCCCCTCGGAAATATCGATGAACCAGGCCCCGGTGCCGATCGACATGCCGGCGAGACTTGCGGCGTAGCGGGCGTCGAGCCTGCCCTGGGCACGCGCAGAGGCCGGCACCAGCGCCAGCGCCGTCACCGCAATCGCGAGCCGGACGAAGCAGCGGAGCATTGCCCCGCGTGTCTCGGCGGCGATTGAGTCGAATGTGTGATGCCCGGATGCATTTGCACCGCCGTGTCTTCGCCTTGACGACCGCACCCCTGCTCACTATAGGTCCGCGGTCCAAAACAGCCCGGATTTCAAGGCGCGCGCCGGTCGGAGCGCGAGCGGTTGGAGAGGTTGGCCCATGTCCCGGCGGTGCGAGTTGACCGGCAAGGCGGTGCTGGTGGGGCACCGCGTGAGCCACTCCAACATCAAGACCAAACGCCGGTTCCTGCCGAACCTGTGCAATGTCACCATGATGTCCGACGCGCTCGGCCGCTCGGTCAAGCTCACGGCGTCGGCGAACGCGATCAGGACCGTGGACCACCGCGGCGGCCTCGACGCCTTCCTGATGAAGGCCAAGGACGGGGAGCTTTCGCCGCGCATGCGCGAGCTCAAGCGCCAGATCCTGCGCAAGCGCGCCGTCGCGCCGCTTGGCCGCAACGACGAAGAGGTTATTCCCCCAACAGCGTGAACTGCAGCAGCAAGGTGCGCTGCAAGGGGGAGAAATTGTCGTCCGAAATGAGGGTGAGCACCACCTCGCCATCCTTGCCGCGATGGACGCCGAGCCCCTCCATGTTGTCGATCTGATAGGCCATATCGGCGAACAGCAGCGCTTTGCCGTCGACCAACGCGCCGGGCCTGAGTGCGGGGAGGGGCACGCGGCGGATGCGGATGGCGACCCCGGTCGCCCAGCTGAAGCGACGCTCGAGCACGGCGAGGTCGCCCGACGGCAGGATGGCGCAGTCGCTCACGTCGAAGTCGTCGCTGCGCGCGAGCGAGAACTCGCCGGGGGCGCGCCCCCCGATGAGAAAGCCGCGGATGTGGCCAGCGGCGTCAAGCGCGCGCTCGGCGATCGCGATCAGCGTGCCGGCGCCGGGCATGGGTTTGGGCACCATTGCCAGGCATTCGAGGCCCTTGTTGTGCGGCAGCTTCGCAAGGCTCGGCGGCGTTCCGATCGGCTGGCCGCGGGCGAGGAACCCCTGACGCGCGAAATCGAAGCGCGCGACGCGGTTCACGCGCTCGAAAGCGACATAAAGCGCGCCGTCGTCGCCGGTCAGCGCCTCGGCGTCATACCAGCCGCGCGCGGCGAGCGGGCGGCCGTCGGGTCCGAGCAGGGGCGCCATCTCGGCCTCGGCGAGGCCGGCCGGGCGCAGGCCATCGTAGATGATGCGTGCGCGCAGCCAGTCGCCCTTGTCGCTCACTGCGACAAGGCGCTCGCCGCCGGCAAGCATGCGCAGGCCGGAAAGCCCGCCAAAACCCCGATGGGAGGAGGTCAGTTCAAGCCCGCCGCGGAATTCGAGCTCGCCGACGCGGCGCCGGCTTGCCTCGCGCGGATCGAAGGCGCCGATCGCGCGCGCCTTGACCTCGATGCTTAGCTGGGGGAGGGCGCCGGCTTGGGCGAACGCGCAGGCGACACCGAACGCGAGAAGCAGCCACAGCGCCGCCGCCGAGGTCCGACCTGCTGCCCGGCAGGCGTCGCGGGTTTTCGCGGTCACGAATTGAGCCTGCGCGGCCGTGGGCGGGGTTGCGGCGCGCGCTCTTCGAACAGCTCGGCGAGCTTTTCAATCATGGCGCCGCCGAGCTCCTCGGCGTCGACGATGGTGACCGCGCGGCGGTAGTAGCGCGTGACGTCGTGGCCGATGCCGATGGCGATCAACTCAACCGGCGAGCGCTGCTCGATATCCTCGATCACCCAGCGCAGGTGACGTTCGAGGTAGTTGCCTGGGTTGACCGACAGCGTGGAGTCGTCGACCGGCGCGCCGTCGGAAATCATCATCAGGATCTTGCGCTGCTCGGCCCGCGCCAGCAGGCGCTTGTGCGCCCAGTCGAGCGCTTCTCCGTCGATGTTTTCCTTGAGCAGGCCCTCGCGCATCATCAGGCCGAGGTTCTTGCGCGCGCGTCGCCACGGCGAGTCAGCCGGCTTGTAGATGATGTGGCGCAGGTCGTTGAGCCGGCCGGGATTGGCCGGCTTGCCTGCCGCCAGCCAGGCCTCGCGCGACTGGCCACCTTTCCAGGCGCGCGTGGTGAAGCCGAGAATTTCGACCTTGACCCCGCAGCGCTCGAGCGTGCGCGCCAGAATGTCGGCGCAGGTCGCCGCCACCGTGATCGGCCGGCCACGCATGGAGCCGGAATTGTCGAGCAGCAGCGTCACCGCCGTGTCGCGGAACTCGGTGTCCTTTTCCCACTTGAACGACAGCGGATGGAGCGGATCGATGATCACGCGGGGGAGGCGGGCGGTATCGAGCATGCCCTCTTCAAGATCGAATTCCCATGACCGGCTCTGCTGGGCCATGAGACGGCGTTGCAGCCGGTTGGCGAGGCGCGCGACCACGCTCTGCAGATTGGCGAGCTGCTTGTCGAGATAGCCGCGCAGGCGTTCAAGTTCCTCGGCCTCGCACAGCTCCTCGGCCCCCACCACCTCGTCGAAGCGCGCGGTGAACGGGCGGTAGTCGGGCCCGCGCGGCTCGTTGATGCCGCGATGGCGCGGCCGCCAGGGCTCGGCGGAAGGCGCGTCGTCGCCGAGCTCGGCGTCCTCCGGCATGTCGCTCGCAGGCGCCTCGCTCGCATCCTCGGACGTCTCCGGCATGTCGTCGGCGGACGACTGGGCGTCCTCGAGGCTCATGCGCTCGGATTCCTCCAACTGCGCCGCCTCGCCGTCCTGGCCCTGTTCGTCCTTGCGGCCGTCCTCGCCCTCCTGTTCCTCGCTGTCCTCCTGCTCGCGCCCGCGCTCCTCGCCCATGTCGAGGTGGTCGAGAAGGTCATGCACGACGTCGCCGAAACGGCGCTGGCTTTCGATCAGGCGCTCCAGCCGGTCGAGATCGCGTCCTGCCCGCTCCTCGATGAAGGCGCGCCACATATCGACCAGCTTGCGGGCGGCCGGCGGGGGCGGATGGCCGGTCAGGCGCTCGCGCACCATCATCGCCACCGCATCCTCGATCGGCGCATCGGCGCGGTCGGTGACATCGTCGAACTTGCCGCGGTGGAAGCGGTCGTCGAGCATGGCTGCAAGATTTTGCGCCACCCCTTGCATGCGGCGCGCGCCGATCGCCTCGACGCGCGCCTGCTCGACCGCCTCGAACACCGCGCGCGCCTGTTGGCCACCCGGTATCAATCGGCGGTGAACGGCGGCGTCGTGGCAGGCCATGCGCAAGGCGAGCGCGTCGGCGTGGCCGCGCACGATGGCGGCGTCGTGGCGCGTGAGCCGGCGCGGCGGCTCGGGCAGCCGCACCTTGCCGGCGGCGATGCCGGGCCGCTCGGCGGCGAAGGCAACCTCGATCTGCGGCTCGCGCGCGATCGCGCGCAGGCAGGCCGCCACCGCGCGCTTGAACGGCTCGGTCGGCGCCTCCTTGGCGGGGGTCTTGGGCTTGATGTTCGAACTCATGCTGGCTTCTTCCATGCTCCCGCACGGAGGAGGCGGAATCCGATCAGCTCAGCGCCACGTTGACCGAGCTCTCCGGCAGCTCCTGCCCAAAACAGCGCTGGTAGAATTCCGCGACCATCGGCCGCTCGAGCTCGTCGCACCTGTTGAGAAACGTCACGCGGAAGGCGAAGCCGATATCCTTGAAGATCTCGGCGTTCTCCGCCCACATGATGACCGTGCGCGGGCTCATGACGGTCGCAAGATCTCCGTTCATGAAGGCATTGCGCGTGAGGTCGGCGACCCGCACCATCTTGTTGACGGTGTCGCGCCCGGCTTCGGTGTGATAGTGCTTGGCCTTGGCGAGCACGATCTCGACTTCGTTGTCGTGCGGCAGATAATTGAGCGTGGTGACGATCGACCAGCGGTCCATCTGGCCCTGGTTGATCTGCTGGGTGCCGTGATAGAGGCCGGTGGTGTCGCCCAGGCCGACGGTGTTGGCGGTCGCGAACAGGCGAAACGAGGGGTGGGGCCGGATCACCTTGTTCTGATCGAGCAGCGTGAGCTTGCCGGAGGCTTCGAGCACGCGCTGGATCACGAACATCACGTCCGGCCGTCCGGCATCGTACTCGTCGAAGCACAGCGCGATGTTGTGCTGCAGCGCCCACGGTAGGATGCCCTCGCGGAACTCGGTCACCTGCTGGTTGTCGCGGATGACGATGGCGTCCTTGCCGATCAGGTCGATGCGGCTGATGTGACTGTCGAGGTTGACGCGCACACACGGCCAGTTGAGGCGCGCGGCCACCTGCTCGATGTGGGTGGACTTGCCGGTGCCGTGGTAGCCAGTGACGACGACGCGGCGGTTCCTGGCGAAGCCGGCCAGGATCGCGAGCGTAGTGGGCTTGTCGAACCGGTAGTCCGGGTCGATGTCGGGCACGCGCTCGTCCGGCTCCGAATAGGCCGGCACCTCCAAGTCGCTGTCGATGCCGAACAGTTGCCGGATCGACACTTTCATGTCGGGCAGGCCGGCGACGGTCTCGGTGGCGGTCATGGCTCCTCCAACCTCGAAATGTCCGAGGCGCGAATCGGGTTGCGGGCAGGTCGGATGTCGCGGTTAACCTAGCAGAAACGCCGCGGGCTGCGAAACCCGTCCGTATCCGGGGCACATATCTCGTCGATTTTCCTTTATATGGGGTGTCCGCCGCACCCGGCCACCCCCTCACAGCCCGCCCGCTGCAACGGCGCCGGGCCACCCGCCGGGTCAGCCGTCCGAAGCGTTCCAGCGGGGGTTGCCGGGCGGCGCTCACGCCACATTGCGGCGCGCCGCCGCGTCGGGCCCAACCCCCAGCCGTTCCGACAGCGCCTGCGCCAGCGCCCGCAGCGGCGGGCGCAGGTCGCGCAGCTTCTGGCGGGTCATGCGGCTCTTCGGTCCGACCGCGCACAGCGAGGCCACCACCTGCCCGGTGTAGGAAAAGATCGGCGCGGCGATGCAGCGGATGCCTTCGATGTGCTCCTCGTCATCGGTTGCATAGCCGACCGAGCGGATGCGGCGGAGCTCTGCCTCGAATTTCGCACGGGCGACGATCGTCTTCGGCGCGTAACGGTCGAGCCGCAGCCGATCGAGCAGGCCAGTGAGCTCGGCCGGCGGCAGGAAGGCGGCGATCGCCTTGCCGACCGCGGCAGCATGGATCGGCCGCTCGGCGCCGATGTCCTGCACCACCCGCACCGGGCCGTCGGCATCGCACTTGGTCACGATCCGCACGATGCCGTCGCGATAGGCGGCGAGGCTCGCCCCCTCGCCGCTGAGGCGTGCAAGCTCGGTGACAATCGGATGTCCGACGACGCCCAGCTGCTCGGGCGTCCAGGTGCGGCCAGTGAGCTTGAACAGCTTAGCCGACAACTCGTAGCCACGCGTCGTCGCGTCCTGGCGCAGATAGCCGAGCGCGACCAGCGTCTGCAGCAGGTGGTGGGTAGTGGAGCGGTGCAGCCCGGTGCGCCGCCCCACCGTCGCAAGATTGATCAGGCCGCCGCTGGCGGCGATCACTTCGAGGATGCGCAAGCCGCGTTCGAGCGACTGGTGGGTGAGTCGCGCGGCCTCCTGGTGTTTCATATAATGAGAACTCATTGACATCGCCGTTTCATACATCAGACTAGGCCCACAGCGACACCCGGATCAAGCGCAGGCCGGCCTCTCGCCGCGCGCTGCAATCCCGGCGAACGGGACCACCACCCGAATACACGTCACCCGTCAGGGGAGGAAATCATGAATCGCTTGTCCGTCATCGGGCTCGCCGGCATTCTCGCCGTCTTGTCCGCGCCGCCGGCCGCCGCCCAGCAGCCGAAAGTGCGGCTCAATCTCGCCAGCACGTTCCCCGGCAGCATGGTGCTGATCGGGGAAGGCATCCATAAGCTCACGCAGAACGTCGCGCGCGCCTCGGGCGGGGAGATCGAGCTCAAGTTTTACGAGCCCGGCGCGCTGGTACCCGCCGCGCAAGCGATGGACGCGGTCGCGCGCGGCTCGGTTGACGCCGCCTGGGCGGGCGCCGGCTGGTATTCCGGCAAGGACGTAACCTTCAACCTGTTCTCGACCGTCCCGTTCGGTCCCGGCATCGGCGAGTACATGGCGTGGATGTATTACGGCGGCGGCCTCGACATCGCGCGCGAGATGTTCGCCAAGCACGATCTCCACAACATTCCTTGCTCGATCATCCCACCCGAGGCGTCGGGCTGGTTCCGCAAGGAGATCAAGACCGTCGCCGACCTGAAGGGACTCAAGATGCGCTTCTTCGGCCTTGGCGCCAAGGTGATGGAGAAGCTCGGCGTCGCCACCCAGCAATTGCCGCCGGGCGAAATCTTCCAGGCGTTGCAGCTCGGCACCATCGACGCGACTGAGTTCTCGCTGCCGGCCATGGACCAGCGGCTCGGCTTCTTCCAGGTCGCCAAGTTCTACTATTTCCCCGGCTGGCACCAGCAGGCGACGTTCTTCGACCTCTACGTGAACAAGAAGAAGTGGGACGCGATGTCCGACCAACATAAAGCGATCATCGAGATCGCCTGCGGCGACATGGTGCGCGACGGCATCGCGCAGGGCGAGGCCCAGCAGTGGAAGGCGATCAAGGAGATGCAGGAGAAGGGCGTGCAGGTGAAGAAATGGCCACCCGAGATTCTCGCCGCCTACCTGAAGGCGTGGAACGAGGTGGTGGCCGAGGAATCCGCCAAGAACGCCAACTTCAAGAAGGTGTGGGACTCCTACAGCGAGTTCCGCAGGAACTACGCGATCTGGCGCGAGCATGCGTATCTGAACTGACCGGCTGGCGACGGGGGCCGAGCCGCGCGCCTCGTCTTCGCTAAGGTTGCCGCCGGGAGCCGGCTGCGGCGTCTGGCGGCAGGCCACGCAAGATGAGGCGCGCGGAAAACGCCTTCGCGCCGTAGAATTCCAACCCATGACCAAGCTCCTCGCCGCCTCACGCGCGATCGAACGCATAGTGGAGAAGATTGCGTTGGCAGGCGGCACGCTGTTCTTCGTGCTCACCGTCGTCATCGTGTTCGACGTCGTCACGCGCAAGTTCGGCTACCAGCTCGCCGGCTTTGGTTCGACCCGCCTGCAGGAACTCGAATGGCACCTGCACGCGGCGATCTTCTCGTTCTGGCTCGGCTTCGCCTATGTGAAGAACGCGCACGTGCGCATCGACGTGGTGACCTCGCATCTGAGGCCGCGCGTGCATGCCTGGCTCGAATTGGCCGGCTGCGTGGTGTTCGCGCTGCCCTATTGCCTGGTGGCGTTCTATTTCACGGCCGACTTCGCGTGGGTCTCCTTCGTCTTCGGCGAGGCCTCCGAGTCGGCGAGCGGGCTGCCGTGGCGCTTCATCCCCAAGGGCGTGATCGCGGCCGGGCTCGCCCTCCTCCTCCTCGCCGTCGTCTCGGTCGCGCTGCGCGTCGTCGTCTACCTTTTCGGGCCGGCGCACCTGCGCAGCGCCAGCGCCTTCGCTGGCGCCAAGGCGGAGTGAAGGCGGATGACCGCGTGGCTGGCGCAGCATCTCGCTATCCTGATGTTCGTCGCGCTCGGCGTCGGGCTGTTCTGCGGTTTTCCCGTCGGCTTCGTGCTGGGGGGCATTGGCATTGTCTTCGGCGGCATCGGCATCCTGCTCGATGTCTTCCAGCCCATCCAGTTCCTCAACTATCCGGCGCGCGTGTTCGGCGCGGTCGCCGCCAACCCGGTGCTGGTGGCGATCCCCATGTTCATCTTCATGGGCATGGTGTTGGAGAGGAGCGGCGTCGCGCATGAATTGCTGCACTGTCTGCAGGTGCTCACCCGCCGCATCCCCGGCGGACTCGCCATGTCGGTGACGCTGATGGGGACGATCATGGCGGCGACCACCGGCATCGTCGGCGCTTCGGTGATCATGCTCACCCTGATCGCGCTCCCCGCCATGATCGAGCGCGGTTACAACAAGGAGCTAGCGGTTGGCACCATCGCTTCGGCCGGCACGCTCGGCATCCTCATACCGCCCTCGATCATGCTGGTGGTGATGGGCGACCTGCTCCAGGTCTCGGTCGGCACGCTGTTCGCGGCAGCGTTCGTGCCCGGCTTCGTGCTCTCGGCGCTCTATCTTGGCTATATCGGGGCGGTTTCGTTCCGGTGGCCCATGCTGGCGCCGCCTTTGCCCGCCGATAGCGGTCCGAAGACGAGAGGCCAGTACCTGGGGATGATCGCGACCGGCATCTTCCCGCCGACGTTTCTGATCGCGCTGGTGCTCGGCTCGATCTTCGGCGGCTGGGCGACACCGACCGAAGCCGCCGGCGTGGGCGCCTTCGGTGCCCTGCTGCTCGCCCTGGCGCGCCGCCGGCTGACGCGACAAATGATGCGCGAGACCGTCCTGCAAGCCGGCCTCACCAACGCGATGGTGTTCCTGCTGTTCTTCGGCGCGACGCTGTTCGCCTACGTGTTCCGCGCGCTCGGCGGCGACGAGGTGGTGCGCGGACTGATGGTGTCGGCCGGGCTCGACAGCGCATGGGAAATCTTCATCTTCGTGCAGGTGCTGGTGTTCGCGCTCGGCTTCTTCTTCGATTGGATCGAAATCTGCCTGATTGTGCTTCCGGTGTTTGCGCCGCTGTTGCAGGGGCTCGATTTCTCATCGCATGCGGGGGCGGGCGTCATGTTCCTCACCTGGTTCATCATCACGCTGTCGGTCAACCTGCAGACGTCATTCCTGACGCCGCCGTTCGGGTTCGCGCTGTTCTGCATGCGCGGCACCATGCCCCCGCAGGTGACAATGGCGCATCTCTATCGCGGCATCGTGCCGTTCGTGCTGCTGCAGGTGGTCGGGCTCATCCTGTGCATCAGCTTTCCGGGTATTGCACTGTGGCTTCCGCGCGTGACCGGCCTGCTGGATTGAATTGTCAGCAACTGAATTGTCAGCACAGTCTGGCGGACTTGAGATAGTTGTAGGCCTGGATGATCTCGCGCAACCGTTCCTCCGAGCCGCGATCCCCGCCGTTGGCGTCGGGATGGTGGCGTTTGACCAGCTCCTTGAAGCGAGCCTTGATGACCGTCCGCGTCGCATCGGCGCCGAGCCCGAGCGATTCGAGCGCCCGGCGCGCCGCGTTGTGCACGGTGCGCGCCGGCTTCTCCGGGCCGGCTGCGCGGAAGCGCGAGGGCGAGCCGATCTCCTCGAAAACGCCGAACAGATCGTCGGCTCCCTCCGGCGGTAGGGTGAATCGGTTGGCATCGCCGCGCGCGCGCCGCCCGCCCCCCATGCTGCCCAAACGCCAGGTGGGGCGATGGCCGGTGACCGATTCTTTCTGATAGCGAGCGATCGCCTCGTCGCTCATGCCGGCGAAGAAATTGTAGGACTGGTTGTATTCGCGCACGTGATCGAGGCAGAAGCACCAATACTCCTGCTCGCGGGTTCGCCCCTTCGGCGCGCGGTGGGTGCCCGCATTGGCGCAGCCTTCCCATTCGCAGGCCGCCAGCGCCTGCGCGCGCGGGCGCCTCCTGTCCGGCTTGACGCGGATGCGGTCGAAGATGGGCGAGTCCAGTTTCATCACAGCCATTATGGAGAGTTCAGGCACACACCCGCAAGCTTGACAATTGCGATCAACGGTGATCCGGCCCGACAGGATGTGCTCGCCTGACCCGGCCGGGCAGCCATTGACCTCGCCTGCGGGCGGCCGCTAAGGCACGACCATGCGCGTCTCAGAGGCGATCGCCGACAAGCTGAACGCGGCCTTCGCGCCCGAAAGCCTGAAGATCGTCGACGAATCCCATCGCCACGAGGGCCATGCCGGCCACCGGCCCGGCGGGCAAACCCATTTCAGGGTTCATATCGTGGCGCAAGTGTTCAAGGGGAAGTCCCGGCTGGAACGTCATCGCATGATTAACGAGGCTCTCGCCAGCGAGCTGCAAGCCATCCATGCGCTCGCCATCCACGCGGCGGCGCCCGGCGAAGGCGCGCCTTGAGGGCGCCGCGGGCGGCTCAGCTTTGCGTTCCGGTGCGCAGCCGCCGTGCGCTCCCCTCCGCCGCGGCAGGCTTGACAATTGCTTCGAACGCCCCCACCGCACGACTGAGCCGGCACGCCTCCACGCCTTCCCGCAGGTAGATTCCCGCCGGCGTTTTCGGGAATTGCGGCAGGAAGTGCTCGCCCGCCACCTTGACGCCGTCCCAGATGAGGCGCTCGGGAACGATCATGAACCCCGCACCGGCCATGACCGCGATCCTGCGGGAGGTCAGATCGGGCGTGATGACGGGGACGGTAAATTGCCGCCCGGCTTTTTCCATGACGGGGATCGTGTAGCGATCGGTCGGGGTGCAGATGATCGGGATGGGCGCGCCCGGGCTGAGGATGAGGTCGGGCGCGCACACCCATACCCACTTCTCCGTCCATTCGGTCAGCACCTGGGCGGGCCTCTCCGACGGATTGATGATGAAGGCGACGTCGAGATAGCCGGCGGCGAGCCGACGGCGCAGCTCCTCCGAGGAGTCGCAGCAGATCTGGATATCCTCTTCGCCACGCTGCGCGGCGACGATCGCCAACACCTCCCTCAGAAAGGCGTGGGCGTAAAGCATCGGCAGTCCGAGCCGCACCAGGCGCGGGTGCGCTTGCGCGCCTCCCAGTGACAGAATCTGGTCATTCATGGCCAGGATGCGCCGCGCGTATCTGGTGACGCGCGAGCCGCGGTCGGTCAACACCAGACCAGAACCGGATTTGCTGAACACCTCTCCGCCAACAAGCTGCTGCAGCCGCTTGATCTGCGCGCTGATCGCAGGCTGGGTCAGCCGCAAGGCCTGGGCCGCCTTGGTGTAGCTGCCCAGGTCCACAATCGCGACCAGCGCGCGCAGCAACTCGATCGGTATGTTGCTGGCATCGTGTCTGCGTTGCATCGGCCACCCGTCGCCATGAAGCTGTGATCGCCTGGCAGTGTAGGTGCAATCGGGCCGAGCAAGTCATCAAATTTCGTTATGCGACCTTTGCGACCGCTAATGATCAAGGCCGGCCGCCGCGCGCCTCGCAATGGCCGCCCCCAAGCGTCGTCATCGCGAGCCACCGCAGGGGGCGTGGCGATCTTGGGGTGGCGTCGGCGCGCTGCGCGCGCCTCGCAATGACCGCGAAGAACTCAATCTGAAGGCATCCCGCGTCAGAGGACATTGCCGGCGCCCTTGCGCTCGAGCGGCGTGATGCGCAACGCGGTGATCCGGTTGCGGTTCTTGCGCAGCACGCGAAAGCGGAAGCCGTGGAAGGTGAAGGACTGCCCGGGCTCGGGAATCGATCGCGCTTCATGGATGACAAGGCCGGCGATCGTCGTGGCCTCCTCATCGGGCAGGCGCCAGTCCATGGCGCGATTGAGATCGCGGATGGACACGGCGCCGTCGACATTGACCGAGCCGTCCGGCTGCGGCCGCACGCCGGGCACGGCGGCCTCGTGCTCGTCGGAAATGTCGCCGACGATTTCCTCGAGAATGTCCTCGAGCGTCACCAGGCCCATGACTTCGCCGTACTCGTCCACCACCAGCGCGAACGGCGTCTTGCGGCGGCGGAACGCCGCGAGCTGCTCGATCACCGGCCGGATGTCGGGCACGAACCAGGGCGGCCGCGCGATGGCCGCGAGGTCGATCTTGGCAGCGTCGCCGCCGGCCGACTTGAGCGCGCGCAGGATGTCGCGCGCATGCACGACGCCGATGATGTTTTCAGGGCTGCCCCGCCAGAGCGGCACGCGCGTGACTCTCTCCAGCACGGTGTCGATGACCTCGTGCGGCGGGTCCTCGACGTTGCAGGTGATCATCTCCGTGCGGTGAATCATGACGTCGCCGACCGTCAGGCTACGCAGATCGAGCAGCCCGCCCAGCATGTCGCGATCGTTCTTCTCGACGCCGCCTTCGCGGTGGAGGAGATCGACCGCGCCGCGCAGCTCCTCGTGCGCCGGCAAAAGCGGCGCGCTCTCGCCGAGCCGAAAGCCGACCCATCCCAGGATGCGCCGCACCAGCCGATCGACGAGGTTGAGGACCGGGCCGAGGATTCTCACCACCCCGCTCATCGGTCGCGCGACCAGGATCGCGACGCGATCGGGCGCGTTGATGGCGACCGTCTTCGGCAGCACCTCGCAGAACACAACCACCAGCACCGTCATCACGACGGTCGCGTAGATGACGCCGACGTCGCCGAACCATGTCAGCAGCAGTCCGGTGGCCAGCGTGGTGCCGGCGACGTTGGCGATGTTGTTGCCGATCAGCAGCGCGCCGATGAGCCGCTCGCGTGCCGCCAGCAACCGGTTGACGATGCCGGCCTCGGCATTGCCCTGCTTCTCCAGCCTCAACATGGCGGCGCGCGAGGAGGCGGTGAGCGCGGTCTCGCTGCCGGAAAACAGGAATGACACCAACAGACAGATCAGGATCGCGAAGATGATGAACAGGTCCGACGCCGTCATGGCTCGTCAAGCTTCTCCGCGAGAAAGGCGCGCACGTGCGCCGGGTCGACGTCGGGCGCCATGAACGCCTGGCCGACGGCGCGCACCAGGATGAACGCGAGCTTGCCGCGCCGGACCTTCTTGTCCTGGGCGATGAGGTCCATGAGCCGGTCGACGCCCGGCAAAGTGTCGCGAACCTCGGCAAGCCGCGTCGGCAGCCCGACAGCGGCGAGATGAAGCGCAGCGCGCTCGGCCTCGCTTGGCGCGATGAGGTCGAGCCGCGCGGAGTAGGCGAAGGCGAGCACAATGCCGAGCGCGACCGCCTCCCCATGCAGCAGCCGGCCGGTAAACCCGGCCGCGGCTTCGAGCGCGTGGCCGAACGTGTGCCCCAGGTTGAGAAGCGCGCGCTCGCCGCTCTCGCGCTCGTCGCGCCCGACGATCTCGGCCTTCATTCGGCAACTCGTGGCGATCGCATGCTCGCGCGCCGGCGCGCCGGCAAACACATCCTTCCAGTTGGCTTCGAGCCAGGCGAAGAACGCGGCATCGCCGAGCAGGCCGTATTTCGCGATCTCGGCGTAGCCGGCGCGGAACTCGCGCGGCGCCAGCGTGTCAAGCAGCGCGGTGTCGGCGACGACCAGGATCGGCTGATGGAACGCGCCGATCAGGTTCTTGCCGTGCCGGGAGTCGATGGCGGTCTTGCCGCCGACCGAGGAGTCGACCTGCGCCAGCAGCGTGGTAGGCACCTGCACGTAGTCGACGCCGCGACGCACCACGGCGGCGGCAAATCCAGCGAGGTCGCCCACCACGCCGCCGCCGAGCGCCACCACCAGATCGCCGCGCTCGATACGGGCCGAGAGCAGGGCATCGCACACGCGCTCAAAGCTCGCGAAGCTTTTCGATTCCTCGCCGGCCGGCACCACGATCGGTGTTGCGGCAATGCCGGCAGCGGCAAGCGCTTGGCTCGCGGCGGCTAGATGCAGCCTCGCCACCGTCGCGTCGGTGACGATGGCCGCCTTGGCGCCGGGGCGCAGCGCCGCCATGCGTGCGCCGAGCGAGCCGAGGAGGCCGCGGCCGATGACGATGTCATAGGCGCGCGCGCCGAGCGCAACGTTGACGACCGTGGTCTCAGCACGCGCGGCCGCGGTCATGACGCGCCTGCCTCGGGCACAAGCTTGCGCGCGAGAGCCGCGACGATTTCCGTCACGATCGTCTCGTGCGGCACTTCGCGCGAATGGACGGTGACATCGGCCTCCGCATAGAGCGGGTTGCGCTCCGCGATCAGGCGCCGCAGCGTCGGCTCCGGGTCGTCGGTCTTCAACAGCGGCCGGTCGGCGCGGCGCTTGACCCGGCGCAGCAGCACCTCGATGTCGGCCTTGAGCCAGACCGACACGCCCTTCTCGCGGATGAGCGCCCGCGTGAGGGGATTCGTCACCGCTCCGCCGCCGGTCGCAAGGACCTGCGGCCCGCCGTCGAGCAGCCGGGCGATCACGCGCGCCTCGCCGGCGCGGAAGTAGCTCTCGCCATGCCCTTGGAAAATCTCGGCGATGGCCATGCCGGCGGCCTTCTCGATCTCGGCGTCGGCATCGACGAACGGGATTCCGATCTCGCCGGCAAGCCGCCGCCCGATCGAGGACTTGCCCGCCCCCATCATGCCCACGAGCACGATCGAACGGGAGCCGAGCGCCGCGAGAAGACGCTCGGGCGTGACGGACGTGGTGTGGATAGCGGCTTCGGACATAGGATTCCAAGCTTGCATTTGCCGCCAACCTCACACAATCGGCGCGCCGATACAATCACCGCCCGATTCTCTCGGACCCCTTGCCAGGGCGCGCGGGCAGTCGTACTCCCGACCATCCCGGACTGCATGCGAGTCGCGCCATGCCGAGCCTGATCCGGCTACTCGTCGTCATCGGGATCATCGCTGGGCTGGGTTACGGCGCCTTATTCGCGTTGGCCACCCTCGTCAAGCCGGAGCTGCGCGAGATGACGGTCACGGTGCCGCCCGACCGCTTCTACAAGGAACGCTGAGGCCGATGCCGCGCAGGCGCCATTCCGGCGAGCGGCTGATCGAGCTGTTCCTCGACATGCTGTCCGCCGAGCGCGGCGCCGGCGCCAACACGCTTGAAGCCTATCGGCACGACCTTGACGATCTCGCCAGGCAGTTGCCGGCCACCGGCACTATTGCTGCCGCGACCAACGACGATCTGCGCGGCTATCTCGCCGGCCTGACCCGGCGCGGTTTTAGCGCCTCCTCGGTGGCGCGCCGGCTGTCGGCGCTGCGCCAGTTCTTTCGGTTCCTCTATGCCGAAGGCCATCGCGCGGACAACCCCGCCGCGGTGATCGCCGGCCCAAGACGGCCGCGCGCGCTACCAAAAGTGCTGTCGATCAAGGAGGTCGACCGGCTGCTCGCCTGCGCGTGCGAACGCGCGCAAGGCGCGCTCCGGCCGCTCGATCGCCTGCGCGCGCTGCGGCTCGTCTGTCTCATCGAGGTGCTCTACGCCACCGGCCTGCGCGTTTCCGAGCTGGTGGCGCTGCCGGCCTCCGCCGCCCAGCGCGACCAGCGCATGCTGGTGATCCGCGGCAAGGGCGGGCGCGAGCGCCTGGTTCCGCTCAACGGGCCGGCGCGCATGGCGATGCGCGAGTATCTGGCGGCGCTGTCCGCGGCGAAGCGCGATAGCCGATGGCTGTTTGCCTCATTCGGCGAGAGCGGCCATCTCACGCGCCAGCACGCCGCCCGCGAGATCAAGGACCTCGCCGCGGCGGCCGGCTTGCCGGCCGCACGCGTGAGCCCGCACGTGCTGCGGCATGCCTTTGCGAGCCACCTGCTGCAGAACGGCGCCGATTTGCGCGCGGTGCAGACGCTGCTCGGCCACGCCGACATCTCGACCACGCAGATCTACACCCACGTGCTGGAGGAGCGGCTGAAAAGTTTGGTGCGCGACTTGCATCCACTCACCGATGAATAAAACCGGCTGGTCCTGGTGCTGCCGGCGCGGGGCCGCGGCGCGCCGGAAATCCTGCCGCCAATCGCACCGCAGGGTTAACGCCATGCCCCCGATTTTACGCAAGCGTTTCCACCCTCCTTAAAGAACTCCTCCGTACCATCGGCTCACTAGCGCCCCGGCATTTGCGCGTGACTGCGCGCGCTGGCGCATTGACGGAGCCATGCGATGTTGAAACGCGCCTTTCTTCGCCTTGCCGAGGACCGCCGCGGCATGATTTCGCCGATCTTCGCGCTCGCCGTCATCCCGGTGCTCGGCCTGATCGGAGCGGCGGTCGACTACAGCCGCGCCAACTCGGTGAGGACCGCGATGCAGGCGGCGCTCGATTCGACCTCGCTGGCGATGGCGTCCAAGGCCGCCAGCCTGAGCGGGTCGCAATTGCAGGCGCAGGCGGATGCCTACTTCAAGGCGCTGTTCACGCGGACGGACGCCATCGGCACGACGGTCACGGCCACCTACAGCAGCGAGGGCGGCTCGCAGGTCACGGTGTCGGGGATGACGACCGTCAAGAACCTGTTCATGGGCATCATGGGAATTGGCACCACGCAGGTCGCGGCCAGCTCGACCTCGAAATGGGGCATGAACCGCCTGCGCGTGGCGCTCGCCCTCGACAACACCGGTTCGATGGCCTCGAACAACAAGATGACCGCGCTCAAGACGGCGGCCAAGAGCCTGATCGATCAGCTCAAGACCGCTTCGAAGAGCGACGGCGACGTCTACATCTCGATCATCCCCTTCGCAAAGGACGTCAACGTCGGAGCCGCCAACTACACCGCGACGTGGCTGAAATGGACGGACTGGGATTCCAAGAACGGAAGCTGGAGCGGCGGCGGCTGGGGCGGCTGGGGCGGCTGGGGCGGCGGTGGCGGCACCTGGACTCCCGCCAACCACAACACCTGGACCGGCTGCGTGATGGACCGCGACCAGGATTATGACGTGAAAAGCAGCGCGCCTGTCACCGGCGTCGCCGCGACCCTGTTCCCGACGGAGCAGTACAGCGACTGTCCGGTCGCCCTGATGCCGTTGAGCTACAACTGGACGGCGCTCAAGAACAAGATCGACTCGATGACGCCGGATGGCAACACCAACACGACCATCGGCCTGGCATGGGCGTGGCACTCGCTCACGCAGGGAGCGCCGCTCAATGCTCCGGCGGAAGACGCCAAGTACACCTACACCAAGGTTATCATCTTCCTGACCGATGGCCAGAACACGCAGAACCGCTGGACGTCGAGCACAAGTGCCATCGACGCTCGCATGGCGGCGGCGTGCACCAATGCCAAAAACGCCGGCATCACGATCTACACGATCCTCGTGCTGGAGGGAAACGGGACGCTGTTGAAGAACTGCGCGTCCGGCGCGGACAAGTACTTCAAGCTGACCTCGGCGAACCAGCTCATCTCGGTGTTCAGCGAGATCGGCACCAAGCTGTCGCAACTGCGCGTCGCCAAGTGACCGCCGGCAGGGAAGCGGGCGCACGGCCGGGCCTGTCCCGGCCGTTTTGTTATGTGGCGGCGCAATCCCCGGCACCCTACCGCGTGCGGCAGCGCCTGGTCTGACGATGACCGGGCGCCGGCTGCCCTCGCGGCCGGGCCGAATGCTCGCTCCGCCAGCGTTTCCTTGACTTCGTTGGCCCGGGTGCGCTTGTTTCGCCGGCCCGCGGGGCGCTTCCCGCCACGACCCAGGCCGAATGCGTAGCTATCTCGACTTCGAAAAGCCGGTCGCCGAGCTCGAGGCCAAGGTCGAGGAGCTGCGCGCATTGGCGAGCGCTGGCGGCCCCGTCGCCATCGGCGAGGAGCTTGCCCGCCTGGAGGCCAAGGCGGCGGCGGCGCTCAAGGACCTCTATGCCAACCTCACGCCCTGGCAGAAGACCCAGGTGGCCCGCCACCCGCAGCGGCCGCACTGCCTTGATTTCATCGCCGGCCTGCTGACCGATTTCATTGCGCTCGCCGGCGACCGCAAGTTCGCCGACGACCACGCGATCGTCGCCGGCTTCGGCCGCTTCCGCGGCGAGAGCGTGTGCCTGATCGGCCACGAGAAAGGATCAACGACCGAAAGCCGCCTCCAGCACAATTTCGGCATGGCGCGGCCCGAAGGCTATCGCAAGGCGGTGCGGCTCATGGAGATGGCGGACCGTTTCGACATCCCGGTCATCGCGCTGGTCGACACGGCGGGCGCCTATCCCGGCATCGACGCCGAAGAGCGCGGCCAGGCGGAGGCGATCGCGCGCTCGACGGAGACCTGCCTCAATCTCGGCGTGCCCAACGTGGCCGTCATTCTCGGCGAGGGTGGCTCGGGCGGCGCCATCGCGCTTGCTACCGCCAACCGCGTGCTCATGCTCGAACATGCCATCTACAGCGTGATCTCGCCGGAGGGCGCGGCTTCGATCCTGTGGCGCGACACATCGAAGGCCGCGGAGGCGGCGACCAGCCTGAAGATCACCGCCGAGGACATGGCGCGGCTCGGTATCGTCGATGACATCGTGAGCGAGCCGACCGGCGGAGCCCACCGCGATCCCGCCGCCGCCATTGCCGCCACCGGGCTTGCGCTTGATCGGGCGCTGGGCGCGCTCAAGGGGCTTGATCGCGACGCCATCCGGCGCCAGCGCCAGGACAAGTTCTTGGCGATCGGACGCACCACGGCATGAGACGCACGCCCGCGCCGGAAACCCGGGCGTGAGGCGCGGCTGCACGCCGGCCCGTCCGAAACCCCAGCCTTGCCAAGCGTTTACGGTTTGTTCACAATGGCATGGTCAAGTCGCGGCCAGCCGTTCGTCGCCTTGCTTAGACCACAACTTGAGGATTACGATCGGCAACCGCTCGGGGACCGTGGGGAGTTTCCGTTTTGCATCGTAGTTCGGCTGTGGTCCGCGCCCTGTTGGCGTCGGCCGCGATCGCGTCGGCGGTCGGGCTGGCCGGCTGCAACACCGACGGGGTCTCGGTGTCCGCCAAAGCCCTCAAGCCGCTCTCTGCCGACATGGTGGCGGAGATCGAGCGCAAGAACATGCCCAAGGAGTCCTCCATCCTCGTGCGCCTCTTCAAGGAAGAGGCGGAGCTCGAGGTCTGGAAGCAGGATATCAGCGGGCGCTACGCGCTGCTCAAGACCTATCCGATCTGCCGCTGGTCGGGCGAACTGGGGCCCAAGATCAAGGAAGGCGACCGGCAGGCGCCTGAAGGCTTCTACACGATCACGCCCGCGCAGATGAACCCGAACTCCAGCTATTACCTGGCGTTCAACCTCGGCTTTCCCAACGCCTACGACAAGGCCAACGACCGCACCGGCGCCTTCCTGATGGTGCATGGCGACTGCTCCTCGCGCGGCTGCTACGCGATGACCGACGAGCAGATCAGCGAGATATTCGCGCTCGGGCGCGACTCCTTCCTCGGCGGCCAGAAGTCATTCCAGGTGCAGGCCTATCCGTTCCGCATGACGCCGCTCAACATGGCGAGGCATCGCAACAGCCCGCACATGGCGTTCTGGCGCATGATCAAGCAGGGCTACGACCATTTCGAGGTGACGCGCCTGGAGCCGAAGGTCGACGTGTGCGAGAAGCGCTACGTGTTCGACGCGGCATCTGCCGGCGGCGCGCCGCCCGCCTTCAATCCCAAGGGCCGCTGTCCGGCCTATCAGGTGCCCGAGGAAATCGCCACCGCGGTCAAGGACAAGCGCGCGGAGGACGAGCGCCAGTTCGCCGAGTATGCGCGGCGCGGCACGCCCACCGCGCCAGTGCGCACCGGCGCCGACGGCGGCATGCACCCGACCTTCCTCGCCAGGCTCAAGCCCAAGAATATCCTGGAGGGTCTGTTGGGCGGCCCACAGGTGGCCGGCGCGCAGCCGGGCACGCTGCCGCCTCACGTCAATCCGCCGCGCACCGCCGAGGCTGAGACAACCGCGAGCGTGATGATGGACAACAATGGCGCGCAGCCCGCCGAGGGCGCGCGGCCCGTGCGCGTCGCCGCCTCACCCACCGCCAACGGGTCGGGGAGCCCGGTCAGCAACCTGTTCTCCTTCAACAGCGACAGGACCAACGTTGCTAAGGAAAGCGCCTGGCAGGCGATGGGCGCCTCGGTGTCGCGGATGCTCGGATTGCGCGCGGACAGCGCGGCGGAGGCACCAGCGCCGGTGCCCAAGCCCAAAACCGCGCCTCGGGCCATCGCGGCCTCAGCGGCCTCAGGCCCGAAGCCGACGCAACCGCAGGCCGCCGAGGCGCCGAGCCCGCAGCCCGTGAGCATGAGCGGCCTCATCAGCGGCGCGCAGCCGCCGCTGCCGGCAAGCGCCTTCGAAACCCGCTGGTCCGGATTGCGCTGAAGCGGGACGCGTTCAAATCGAATCGTTCGCGGTCATTGCGAGGCGGGCGCAGCCCGCCGACTCGCCGCGCTGGCGCGCTGGCGCAGCGGGA
>DATBWJ010000404.1:0-3433 GCA_036514935.1 Xanthobacteraceae bacterium | reverse complement strand
GCTTCAGGCGCTTTGGCGCTACTCGCCGCAGCCTTCGCGTCCTCGCCCTCGCCGACCATCACCGCGATCACCGCATTCACCGCCACATCCTGCGTGCCTTCCGGCACCACGATTTTCGCCAGCGTGCCCTCGTCGACCGCCTCGTATTCCATCGTGGCCTTGTCGGTCTCGATCT
This sequence comes from Xanthobacteraceae bacterium, assembly GCA_036514935.1. GTDB lineage: Bacteria > Pseudomonadota > Alphaproteobacteria > Rhizobiales > Xanthobacteraceae > DATBWJ01. Next base: position 3,258 of record DATBWJ010000404.1, on the reverse strand, counting down.
CCGCCAGCAAGTCGCCGGGCTTGACCTTGTCGCCCTCCTTCTTGAACCACCGCGCGATGTTGCCCTTTTCCATGGTGGGCGAGAGCGCCGGCATCAGGATCGGGATCGGCATGGCGCCTCACGCCTTGCTGCGCTGCGCGCGGCGGCTGCGGGTGGCGCGCTTCGCGCCTTGCGTGGCGCGTGCCTTTGCGCGCGCGCGCTTGCGCTTCGGAGCGCCCTTGATGACCGGCGCTCCCAGCGCCGCTGCGAAGGCCTCCTCGATTTCGGCAATCACTTCGCGCTCGGACAGATCGGTGTCTTCCGTCGAATGGAGCAGCGCGATGCGGCGCGCGATATCGGCGAGCACCTCGCCCCAGCGCGCCGGGTCCTTGAAGGCGCGGCGGGCGCTGACATAAAGCTCGTCGTTGATGATGCCGGCGCGCAGGATTTCGACCCCGCCGTTGCTCAAAGCCTCGTTGGGAAGCGCGAGCGCCTGGTAGACCCCTTTGTGGCGAGGATCGGCCATGGGCGCCTACCGGTAACAGACCGCGCGCGCCGCCTCGAACACCTCTGCGACCGAGGGCAGCGCGAGCTTTTCGAGGTTCGCCGCATAGGGCATGGGCGTATCCTTGGCCGATACGCGCGCGACCGGCGCATCGAGATAGTCGAAGGCCTGCTCCATGATGCGCGCGGACACCTCGGCGCCCACCCCCGACTGGAGCCATCCCTCTTCGACCACCACGCAGCGGCCGGTCTTCATCACGGAGGCCACGATCGCCTCGGTATCCATCGGGCGCAACGTGCGCAGATCGATGACCTCGGCGGCGATGTCGATCTTGGCGAGTTCGTCGGCGGCCTTGAGCGCGTAGGTCATGCCCATCGACCAGGCCACGATCGTCACGCCCTCGCCGGCCCGCACGACCTTGGCCTTGCCGATCGGCACCAGCAAGTCGTCGAGCTTGGGCACCGGAAACGATTGGCCGTACAGGATCTCGTTCTCCAGGAAGATCACCGGATTGGGATAGCGGATCGCCGACTTGAGCAGCCCCTTGGCGTCGGCCGCCGAATAGGGCGCAATCACGGTGAGGCCGGGGATATGCGAGTACCAGGCCGAAAAATCCTGGCTGTGCTGAGCGGCGACACGGGCGGCCGAGCCGTTCGGCCCCCGGAACACGATTGAGCAGCTCAATTGGCCGCCCGACATGTAGAGCGTCTTGGCCGCCGAGTTGATGAGCTGATCCATCGCCTGCATGGCGAAGTTGAAGGTCATGAACTCGACGATCGGTTTCAGTCCCGCAAACGCCGCGCCGACCCCGAGGCCGGCAAATCCGTGCTCAGTGATCGGCGTGTCGATCACCCGGCGCGGCCCGAACTCCTGCAAGAGGCCCTGCGTGACCTTGTAGGCGCCCTGATACTCGGCGACCTCCTCGCCGATGACGAACACGGCAGGATCGCGGCGCATCTCTTCGGCCATGGCGTCGCGCAAGGCCTCGCGCACCGTCATGCTCACCATCTCGACGCCGCGCGGCAGATCGAGCTCGGCGGTCGGCGGTGCGCCGAGGGGCGGCTGAGGCGGCGCGTAGCCGACTATGGGCGGCGACCGGATCGCCGTCGGCACGGGTTCGGCGGCAGGCGGCGGCTTGGCGAAGTCGGCCTCGGCCAAGGTCGCGACGCCCTCTCCTTCCGCCAGGATCAGGGCGATCGGCGTGTTGACCGCGACGTCGGTCGTGCCTTCCGGCACCAGGATCTTGCCGAGCGTTCCCTCATCGGCCGCCTCGATTTCCATGGTCGCCTTGTCGGTCTCGATCTCGGCGATGACGTCGCCCGGGCGGACCTTGTCGCCCTCGCTCTTGATCCACTTGGCGAGGTTGCCCTTCTCCATGGTGGGCGACAGCGCCGGCATCAGGACATGGATGGGCATGGCGGCTCTCGGCGCTCGTTGCTCGCGCAGGGCTCAACGCACCACGTCGGTGAGGAGTTGGCTTGGCGCGGGCTCTGGGTCATAGGTGGCGAATTCAGCCGCCTCGTTGACGACATTGCGAACCTCGGCGTCTATCTTCTTCAGGTCCTCCTCGCTTGCCCATTTCTGCGCGATCAGGCGCGCGCGCGCCTGCTCGATCGGGTCGCGCTCGGTGCGCACCTTCTCCACCTCCTCGCGCGTGCGATACTTGGCGGGGTCCGACATAGAGTGGCCGCGATAGCGGTAGGTGATCATTTCGAGGATAAAGGGTCCGTTGCCGTCGCGGCACCACGTGACGGCCCGGTCGCCGGCCGCCTTGACCGCGCGCACGTCCATGCCGTCGACCGGCTCGCCCGGAATGTTGAACGCCACGCCGCGCTTGGAAAAGTCCGGCTGGGCGGAGGCCCGCGTCACCGCGGTGCCCATGGCGTAGCGGTTGTTCTCGATGACGTAGACGACCGGCAGCTTCCACAGCGCGGCCATGTTGAAGCTCTCGTAGACCTGTCCCTGGTTGGCGGCGCCATCGCCAAAATAGGTCAGGCAGACCTGGTCGTTCTGCCGATACTGGTTGGCGAAGGCGATGCCGGTGCCGAGCGAGACCTGGGCGCCCACAATGCCGTGGCCGCCATAAAACCCCTTCTCGACGCTAAACATGTGCATCGAGCCGCCCTTGCCCTTGGAATAGCCGTGCTGGCGACCGGTCAGTTCTGCCATCACGCCCTTGGGGTCCATGCCGCAGGCCAACATGTGGCCGTGGTCGCGGTAGCCGGTGATGACTTCATCGCCCGGCTTGATCGCCATCTGCATGCCGACCACCACCGCCTCCTGGCCGATGTAGAGGTGGCAGAAACCGCCGATGAGGCCCATGCCGTACATCTGCCCGGCCTTCTCCTCGAACCGGCGGATGAGGAGCATCATGCGATAGGCGTCAACTTCCTCCTGCCGGGTGAGCGCGGCGATGGCGGCGGACTCAGCCTCGCGCGCCTGCGGCTCGCTGTCCGCGGCGCTCCGGCGGGCCGCTTGGTTCTTCTTGGCGACGGCCATGAGGTTCCTCGGCTGCGAACCGAAACGGTGGTCCTGCCATAGCCCAAATCGACCCTGCGCGAAAGCGCGGGCGCCGGCGCGCGACTTCAACGCTCGTTGAGCGCGGCGGCGCCGGCGCGCCGCCTATGGCTGCCTGGGCAGGATGACCACGTCGCGCGGGTCCACATAGTTCAGGAGCGCGCGCGCGCGCTCGTCGAGCATGTCGGGGTCGATACTCTCGGATTTGAGCAAATTGACCCGATGCTGCCACTCGGCGCGTTCCTGTTTGAGCTGTT
>DATBWJ010000403.1:0-3405 GCA_036514935.1 Xanthobacteraceae bacterium | reverse complement strand
GGAAGTTCTGCGCCCATGTCGCCGATCAGCGACGCCAACCCTCGACCCAATCGCGATCGCGAGGCTTCCTCGGCCATCGCCGCCTCCCGTGACATCGTCATTCCACCTCGTGCGTTGCTAGCGCGTTTTCCGTCGATCTGGTGTCAGAGCGAGCGGCAGTCTCAGCCTGTTCCCTCCCCCCTTGTGGGGGAGGGTTAGGGAAGGGGTCGTGCGAGAAGACGATGAGATCGCTTCCGAAAAACCCCCCCACCCCCAACCCCTCCCCACAAGGGGGAGGGGAGCACTCAGAGTTCGCGGCGTGATCATACGCCAACTCGAACGGAACACGCCCTAGACGCCGTCATCGCGAGCCCCCGCAGGGGGCGCGGCGATCCCCTCGTGATTGCTTCACCGGGCTTCGCCCTCCTCACAATGACCCGCGAACGATTCGATCCCAAAACGCTCCGCTCTAACCGGCGCGTGCCCTGAGCGCGCGCTCGCGCTGAATAATCTCGGTCGCGAGCCGCAGATAGGCTTCGCTGCCGGCGCACTTGAGATCGTAGACCAGCACCGGCTTGCCGTAGGACGGCGCCTCGGAGACCCGCACGTTGCGCGGAATGACGGTGTCATAGACCTTCTCGCCCATGAACTCGCGCACGTCGGCCACGACCTGGCCGGACAGGTTATTGCGCGCGTCGTACATGGTGAGCACGATGCCGTGGATCGTCAGGTCGGGGTTGAGCGCCTGCTTGACCTGCTCGACGGTTTTGAGGAGCTGCGAGAGGCCTTCAAGCGCGAAGAACTCGCACTGCAGCGGCACCAGGATCGCATCGGCCGCCGCCATGGCATTGACGGTCAACAGGTTGAGCGAAGGCGGACAGTCCACGAGCACGTAGCTGTAGCCGGGCGCGACCTCGTTGAGGCGCGCGAGCGCCTGGCGCAGGCGGAAGGCGCGGTCGCGGGCGTGGCCAAGCTCGAGTTCGAGGCCGGACAGATCGAGGGTCGAGGGCGCGATGTGGAGATTGGGCACCGCGGTGGCGAGCGCGGCGTCGCGCAATGTGGCCTCGCCGATCAACACGTCATAGGTCGAGAAGCGCCGCCGGGGGCGGTCGATGCCGAGCCCGGTCGAGGCGTTGCCCTGCGGGTCGAGGTCGATGATGAGAACCGACTCGCCGATCGCGGCGAGCGCCGTGCCGAGGTTGATGGCGGTCGTGGTCTTGCCGACGCCCCCCTTCTGGTTGGCGATCGCCAGCACCCGCACGGGCGCCGCCGTGGCAGGGGTCGGCGCAGGAAAGGCGACGATCTCGCCGGCAGGTGCGCTCCCTGTGCCAAGCGGGGGATTTTGGGGGACGGACATGGGTGCTCCCGTCGGTTAATACCTGGTCGCTCCCACACGCTTCGCGTGTGATGGGCGGCTGGACAGCTCCTGGTCGCAGGTTCGCGCCTCCAGACCAGATTGGTTCGAATCGAATCGGATCATGGTTTTGTATTTTATCGCATTTTTGCCGACGAACCGGTCTCCGCTTCGTACAAGCCCCACTAAGAACGTCGTTCTAGGCCGCGGACGACCACGATGCGACCCGCGCGGGCGGTCTTGCTGGGCACGAGTTCAGCCGCGATCCTCCAATATTTAGAAGCTACGGTCAATTCGGCCCCTACATCTTGACCCTTCATCAACAGCGCTTGTGCACCTCTTTTGACAAGGGGCTCGACATAGGCGAGCAGGCGGTCGAGCGGCGCCAGCGCGCGGGCCGTCACCACATCGACGGGGCCATTGAACGCCGCCACAAATTCCTCGATTCGGACGGCATGGACAAGAGCCGGAGCTTTGGTGACGCGCGCCGCCTCGCGCAGGAACGCCGCCTTTTTGGCATTGGCTTCAACGAGATGGACGATGCGGCCGGAGCGCCCGGCCAGCGCGCAGGCGATCACCAGCCCGGGAAAGCCCGCGCCGGAGCCGAGATCGACCCAAATCCGCGCTGCCGGCGCCAGCGCCAGGAGCTGCAGCGAGTCGGCGACATGCCGCGTCCACAGCCTAGGCAGCGTGGAGGCAGCCACCAGGTTGGTCCTGGCGTTCCAGGCCAGCAGCAGGTGGACGAAGGCATCGAGGCGGGCCTCTGTTTCACGTGAAACAGGCGTCAGCGCCAAGGCTCGCGCCCGGTCCGGGAGGCCGCGATCCTCGTGGCGGCCGGCGGGAGGCAGATGGGCGCGCTCCCTCACGTCGTGGCCGCCCGGCGAGGCGAGCGTCCGGCGTGCCGGACATGGGCCGCAAGCAGGGTGAGCGCCGCCGGCGTCATGCCGTCGATGCGGCCGGCCTGGCCGACGGTGCGCGGCCGCACGGCGCCGAGCTTTTGTCGCGCTTCGATGGAAAGGCCGGGTATTCCATCATAATCGAGGTTTTCGGGCAGCATCAAACTCTCGTCGCGCCGATAGGCGGCGATGTCGGCCGCCTGGCGGTCGAGGTAGACGGCGTATTTCGCATCGATTTCGAGCTGCGCGGCGACCGAACACTCCAGTTCTCGCAGTTTCGGCCAGATCCGGGCGAGGTCCGCGATGCCGATGTCCGGATAGGACAGGAGGTCGAAGGCGCTGCGGCGCTGGCCATCGCGGTTAAGCGCGAGGCCGAATCGCTCCGCTTCGTTCGGCGTGACCGACACCGAGCGGGCATAGGCCCGCGCCTCATTGAGCGCGGCCATCTTGGCGCGGTGTCGGTGCCGCCGGTGCGGCCCGACGCAACCGAGCGCTATTCCGCGCTCGGTCAGGCGCTGATCGGCATTATCCGCGCGTAGCGTCAGCCGATACTCGGCCCGCGACGTGAACATGCGGTAGGGCTCGGTGACGCCGCGCGTGACCAGGTCATCGATCATGACGCCGAGATAGGCCTCGGAGCGGTCGAACACGATCTCGGCCCCGCCCGTGGCGCGGGCGGCGGCGTTGAGGCCGGCGACCAGGCCCTGGCCCGCTGCCTCCTCGTAGCCGGTCGTCCCGTTGATCTGGCCGGCCAGAAACAGCCCGCGCACGCGCTTGGTCTCCAGCGTCGGACGAAGCTCGCGCGGGTCGATGTGGTCGTATTCGATGGCATAGCCCGGCCGAATGACGCGCGCCCGCTCCAAACCGGGGATGGTCGCCACGAACGCGCGCTGAACGTCCTCGGGCAGCGAGGTCGAAATCCCGTTAGGATAGACGGTGGTGTCGTCAAGTCCTTCCGGCTCAAGGAAAATCTGGTGGCCGTCGCGTTCGCCAAAGCGCACGATCTTGTCCTCGATCGACGGGCAATAGCGCGGGCCCCGGCTCTTGATCTGGCCGGAATAGATGGGCGAGCGGTGCACGTTCGTCCGGATGAGGTCGTGGGTGGCCGCGTTTGTGCGCGTGATCGCGCAGTGGATTTGGGGATTAACCACGCGCTCGGTAAGCACCGAGAACGGC
>DATBWJ010000402.1:0-5506 GCA_036514935.1 Xanthobacteraceae bacterium | reverse complement strand
GCGCTCTCTTCGGCCGACACAATCACCATCCAGCGCCGACCGGTCCAGGCGCCGAGCCGGCGCGAAAGATCGCCGACCAGTGTTTTGGAAGCGGTGGGCTCGAGCGCGATCTCCAGGCGGCCGTCCTCCAGGCGCACCAGGCGGATATCGCGTTCGAGCGCGGTTTTGGTCTGCAGGTCGCGATGCTCGGCGGCCAGCGCAACGAGGTCCTCCAAGCGCGCGATCACCGGCCGCGCCGCCGGCTCGGGCGCTGCCCGCTCAGGCGCTGCCCGCTCGAGCGCAAGCGCGGAGGCCGCGCGCGGGGCCCCGCGCGGGGCTTCGCTGCGCGCGATCGAGGCGCCGGGCGCCGCCGCGCCGTCTGGCACGCCTGCGCCGCGCTCCTCGATCGCCCGGATCACCTCCTCGGGCGTCGGCAGCTCGGCGGCGTAGGCCAGGCGCACCAGCACCATTTCGGCTGCCGCGATCGGCTTTGGCGCGCTCTGCACCTCGGTTAAACCCTTGAGCAGCATCTGCCAGGCGCGCGAGAGCACGCGCATCGACAGCGCGGCGGCGAACTCGCGCCCGCGCGTACGCTCGACCTCGGCGAGCGAGCGGTCGTCGGCAAGCGAGGGCACGATCTTCACGCGCGTGACGAAATGGGTGAACTCGGCGAGATCGGCCAGGATGACGGCGGGATCGGCGCCCGCATCGTATTGCTCGCGCAGCTCGGCAAGCGCGCGCGCGGCCTGCCCGCGCATGAGCGCCTCGAACAGATCGACGGTGCGCGCGCGGTCGGCAAGGCCGAGCATCTCGCGCACGCCTTCGGCCCGCACCGGTCCTGCGGCATGCGCGATCGCCTGATCGAAGAGCGAGAGCGCGTCGCGCACCGAGCCCTCGGCGGCGCGCGCGATCAGCGCCAGCGCCTCGGGCGCGGCGGTAATACCTTCGCGCGCCGCGACCGCCTCCAGGTGGCCGACCAGCACGCTCGCCTCCACGCGCCGCAGGTCGAAGCGCTGGCAGCGCGACAGGACAGTGATGGGAACCTTGCGCACCTCGGTGGTGGCAAAGATGAACTTGGCGTGCGGCGGCGGCTCCTCCAGCGTCTTCAGGAGCGCATTGAAGGCCGACCCCGACAGCATGTGCACCTCGTCGAGAATGTAGACCTTGTAGCGCGCGGCGGCGGGCGCGTAGCGGATGGCGTCGTTGATCTGCCGGATGTCGTCCACGCTGTTGTGGGAGGCGGCGTCGAGTTCGAGCACGTCGACGTGGCGGCTCTCCATGATCGCCGGGCAGTGGACGCCGAGCACCGGCATGCGCACGGTGGGGGCGGTGACCGAGCCGTCCGGCAGTTGGTAGTTGAGCGCGCGCGCAAGAATCCGCGCGGTCGTCGTCTTGCCGACGCCGCGCACGCCGGTCAGCAGCCAGGCCTGCGGGATGCGGCCGCTCTCGAACGCGTTCGAGACCGTGCGCACCATGGCGTCCTGGCCGATCAGCTCCTCGAAGGTCGCCGGCCGGTATTTGCGCGCGAGCACGCGGTAGGAGCTGGGCTCGCGCGCCGGCGCGCCTTGCGTGGTCTCGGCCTCGTTCATCGGTCTCGCCGCGCGATCCGGTTGCGTCCTTGTGGGGGTGGGAGGCTGACGAGCGACCCGAACCGGAGCTCGTTAGGGCTGCTTCCTTCCGGACCTGACCCGGTTGGCGAGTGGCTCGTCCACTGCCAACCTCCCAGGCTCTTTATCAGCGCAACGCACCGCGAATGCAAGCGGACCTCGCCGCGGCGCCACGTTGCGTCGCGGGGAGCGGCATGCAAGGTTCGCGGCCCGCCGGAGTTCTGCATGCTCGATCTCGGACCCAGGCCCGCCCTCGGCTATGCCGCAAGCCCGCTCGAACGAGCGCCGCACTGGCGCGACGAAGCCAAGCTCGCCGCGCTCGACCACGCGGCGGGCGCCTATGTCATCGCAGGCGAGTCGGTGGTGCTCAAGAAGGCGACCCCGGCCGAGCCGCTGTTCGCGCTTGCCGAGGCGCGCGCGCTCGCAAGCGTGCGCGAGACGGTGTTCCTCGGCCTGTGCGCGGGCGCCGCGCGCTACGGCCTTGCCATCGACGAGGCGGCCGCTCCCGCGCTCAAGGCGCGCGCGGACCTGCTCGTCGTCGACCTGCGCTCGATCGCGCTGCAGGGGCTGGTCGCGCCCGAGCATCTGCCGCCGCTCGCCGCGGCCAAGGCGCTGCTCGCCTGGCACGCGCGCCACCGCTTCTGTTCGGCATGCGCGGCGCCGACCGCGCGCGCGGAGGCCGGCTGGCGGCGCGACTGCGCCGCCTGCCAGGCGCAGCATTTTCCGCGCACCGATCCGGTCGTGATCATGCTGGCGATCGACGGCGAGCACTGCCTGCTCGGGCGGCAGGCGCGCTTTGGCGCCGACATGTGGTCGTGCCTGGCCGGTTTCGTCGAGCCGGGCGAGTCCATCGAGGAGGCGGTGCGACGCGAGACGCACGAGGAGGCGGGCATCCTGTGCGGCGAGGTGCGCTATTTCGCCTCGCAGCCCTGGCCGTTCCCGATGTCGCTGATGATCGGCTGCCACGCGCAGGCGCTGTCGCGGACGGTGACAGTCGACCGCTCGGAACTGGAGGACGCGCGCTGGTTCACGCGCGCGGAGGCGACGGCCATGCTCGCGCGCCGTCATCCGCAGGGTCTCACCACGCCGCCGCCGTTCGCAATCGCCCATCACATCATCCGGGCGTGGGTCGAGGAGGAAGGTTTTGGTGCGGCGCCCTAGCACGCGGAGCCGCCCGCGCATCCTGTGCGCCGGCATCGTGGTGCTCGACGAGGTGTTTCGGGTCGAGGCGTTCCCGCTGCCCGACACCAAGACCGAGGCTTCCGACTATGTCACCGTCGGCGGCGGCTGCGCCGCCAACGCGGCCGTCGCCATCGCCAGGCTGGGCGGGCGCGCGAGCTTCGCCGGGCCGCTGGGCGGGCCTGCCGGCCGCGACGGCGCCGGCGACCGCATCCTCGCCAACCTCGCCCGCGAGAAGGTCGACTGCGGCGGCTGCGTGCGCGTGCCCGGCGCGCGCTCGCCCGTCTCCGCCATCATCGTCGATGCCGCCGGCCGGCGCTCGATCGCCACCTACCGCGACCTGCGCCTCACCGAGGCGGCGCCGCGCCAGCCGCAAAAACTCGTCGCGGCGGCGGACGGCGTGCTCATCGACAACCGCATGCCGAAGTTTGCGCGGCCGATCGGCGAGGCGGCGCGCGGGCGCGGCATTGTGACGGTGCTCGACGCCGACAAGCCGACCGATGCGCGCGATCCGCTGTTCGCCGTCGCCAGCCACGTCGTCTTCTCGAGCGAATGCCTGCGCGCGACCGCCGGCACCAACGATCTTGCGGCGGCGATCGAGCGCATGGGCAGGCTTACCGGCGGCTTCGTGGCGGTGACCGACGGCGCCGGCGACGTGCTCTGGCGCGACGGCGGACGAGTGCAGCGTATGCCGGCGTTCAAGATCGCCGCCGTCGATACGCTGGCGGCCGGCGACGTGTTCCACGGCGCGTTCACGCTCGCCGTGGTCGAAGGATTGCCGATCGCGGACGCCTTGCGCTTTGCCGCCGCCGCCGCCGCGGTGAAGTGCGAGCGCTTCGGCGGCAGCGCGACGGCGCCAAGGCGGGCGGAGGTCGAGGCTTTCCTGCGACAGGGCGCCCCGCGCGTCACCTGAGTCGACGGGGACGGCGCCGAGTTGGCCGCGCGCGCCGGCCAAATCCTGCGGCGAGACGGCGCGGCTTGAAATAAAATCTTTTTCTCTTTAATGGCGATATCGGCCGAGAAACAAAAAGATAATTCTATGGTGGGGGAGCGGCGCACGCTCCCAGATCCGGAGAGGTCCGCAGGATGGACGCCATCGACAAGAAAATCCTCGCGGTGCTGCAAAAGGACGCCTCGCTGTCGGTGGCCGAGATCGGCAACCGCGTGGGCCTGTCGTCGACCCCGTGCTGGAAGCGCATCCAGCGGCTGGAGGCCGACGGCGTCATCCAGAAGCGGGTGGCGCTGCTCGATCAGGACAAGCTCGGCCTCGGCGTCACCGTGTTCGTGTCGGTGGAGACCGGCGACCACTCGGAGGCGTGGCTCAAGCGGTTTGCCGAGGTCGTGAGCGCGATGCCGGAGGTGCTGGAATTCTACCGCATGGCGGGCGACGTCGACTACATGCTGCGCGTGGTGGTGTCCGACATTGCCGGCTACGACGCCTTCTACAAGCGGCTGATTGCGGCGGTGCCGCTGAAGAACGTCACTTCGCGCTTCGCGATGGAGAAGATCAAGTCGTCGACCGAGCTGCCGATTTCCTGACCCGTGGTGGCGAGGCAATACCAACGGTCACAAAGATTCGTCCGTGGTCGTCATCGTCCGCGCAAGCGGACGATCCAGTAACCACCTGCGTCCGTGGTTACTGGATGCTCCGCTTTCGCGGAGCATGACGAGTGAGAGACAAGTGCCGTTGGTATAAATCTCAGGTCGTGCGGGTGACGGCGCTGGTGAGGCGCGGGCGCATGAAGGTGGCGTCGCTGAGGTTCAACGTGCCGGTCAGCACCCAGCCGAACACCGGCTTGTAGGCGTAGCTCACCTCGCCCCAGATTAGCGAGGTGTTGGGGACGGCGAGGGCGGCCGGCAGTGCCACCGCGCTGCCGGGGGTGCGGGCGGTGCCGTTGAGCGTGTCGCTCCAGGCCACGGTGGCCTTGCCGGCGCCGTCGATCACCACGCTCGTTACGGTGACCTTGAGGTTGGCGACCGAATAGGGCGTCACCACCGTCGCCGACGCCTTGAGGATGTCGCTCATTTCGGCGTTGCTGACGGTCGTGGAGCGCGCCACCAGGTCGGCGACGGTGTGGGCGACCAGCGTCGTCTTGCGGTCGGCGGCGACCGCCTGCGTCACCTCCACGCCGCCGAGATAGAGCGTGATCATCAGCGGGGCGAGCACGGCGAACTCGATGGCGGAAACGCCGCTGCGATCCTGCGAAAAACCATCGAACCGGGTGCGAAGCGCGGCGAGCAGTCGTGTCAGTGTCATGGCGCGTCAGTAGGGCTCGTTGCGGAACGCGGCGGTCGCCACCAAGAGGCGCTTGTTTCCCGCCATGTTGGCCAGGTTGAGATTGAAGAGCTGCATGTAGATCGGCCACTCGTACATCAGCCGCACGACCACGATGTCGCCGGGCCCGCCGGGCTGATAGACGAAGTTGTTGATCAGGTTGCCGTTGCCGTCGATGGGCGTCGTCAGGCTGATGCCGGCGAAGCTCGAAAACGTGCGCACGTCGACTTGGATGCCGTTGGCGCAGTCGAACAGTCCGTAGATCTTGGTGCACACCGCATTCTTGAAGGCGCTCTGATTGTAGTTGGCGGTCTGCGCCTGGCCGGTGAGGATGAGGCGGGCGGAATCGGCCACCGCGGTCTCGAGCGCCTGGCTGGCGAAGAACACGATGGCGGTCTGGATGATGGCGAACAGCAGGGCCAGGAACGGCAGCAAGACCAGGCTGAACTCGATGGCGGCGGCCCCG
>DATBWJ010000401.1:0-3075 GCA_036514935.1 Xanthobacteraceae bacterium | reverse complement strand
GACGCAGCCGGCCGGAAAGGCGCACGATGCTCGCCGCCAGCCACAGGTTGAACGCGTGCGTGAGCGTCGCCAGCGCCGCAGCCGCCGGGGGAATGATCATCACCAGGAAATCGATGAAGCGCTTGGGATCGCCGATGCCGCGAATGACCAGGGGGCCGTCCTCCGGCGCGCCGATCTGGGAACGGATCACCCGCTCGAACCCGGCGTGCAGCGCGGCCGTGAACCTTTCCTCATCGAATCCGAAATAAAGGATGACCGAGAGGACGGCGAGGCTGCCAAACGCGGCGGCCCAGGCCACGAGATGGCCGACCGGGTACCATTCGAGCGCTCCCGGGGTGGCGCCCGGGCGCGCAAGCAGCGCGAGATAGCCGAGCCACCAGCCCGGCGCGCCGACGCTGAGCAGGAAGGCAACGAAGAACTTCGCCCCGAATACGGCCGCCAGGCTCAGCGCCGCCAGCGCCGCGGCCACCAGCCCCGCCCAATGACTCCAGCCGATCGCGGCGATGAGGATGGGCAGCGGCGCGAGATAAAACAGCAAGACGGACAGCGGCGAGCCGGAAGCCACCGACGCGAACAGCAACGCGGCGGCGGCACCCGCACCTATCCCGATGAGACCAATCTGCACCATCAGCTGTCCCGCCTTTCGCACGAGCCGCCGGTCCAACGACCAGTGGATCATGGAGCGGTTAGAGATGGACGGCGTCCATCCCAACCATCGGCCCGCGTCAAGTCGCCCGCGGACCTCTCGTGACTGTCGTCGCCACCCTTCGCGGCACCCTCGGCGCGGGCGCCTCACGATGTGGTGACCGATTTGGTTCGGCCGACCTCAGCGGATGACGTAAGGCAGCAGCCCCAGGAAGCGCGCGCGCTTGATGGCGCGCGCCAGCTCGCGCTGCTTCTTGGCCGAAACCGCGGTGATGCGGCTGGGGACGATCTTGCCGCGCTCGGACACATACCGCTGCAGCAGCTTGACGTCCTTGTAGTCGATCTTGGGCGCGTTGGCCCCGGAGAACGGGCAGGTCTTGCGGCGGCGGAAGAAGGGCCGGCGTGCTCCGCCTCCCGATTGCATCATGCTCATCGCTCACACCCCGACCGTCGCGCTGTCCTCGGGGTCCCCCTCGGGGCGTCCCTCGCGGTCGCGGCGACGCTCGCCCCGTCGCTCGTCGCGTTCGCGTTCGCGATCCGCCTTGCGCATCATCGCCGAGGGACCCTCTTCGAGCTGATCGACGCGCACGGTCAGGTAGCGCAGCACGTCTTCGTTGATGCGCTCCTGGCGCTCGATCTCGGCGACCGCCGGTGGGGCGGCCTCGAGATTGAGGAGGGTGAAATGCGCCTTGCGGTTTTTGCGGATGCGGAAGCTCAGCGTCTTCAGCCCCCAGTATTCGGCCTTGGCGACCTTGCCTCCCAGGCCTTCGACGACGCCCTTGAGCTGGGAGGTCAGCTCGTCAACCTGTTGCGTCGAAAGGTCCTGGCGCGCCAGGTAGACGTGTTCATACATCGGCATCGCAATGCCTCTCCGTTATGCATGCCCGTCCGGCGCCAAGCCCTTCGTGCCTTTCGGAAAGGCTCGAAAGCTGTGAAGGCGGGAACACGGGACGCCGGACCACGCGGTCCTGCCGAGCCGCGACATGGGCATCGCAGCACGGCCGTCCGTTCAGCTCCCGGCCGGGATCGAGCGGAGGTCGGGGTTATAGGAGATTTCGCCGGGAATGCAAGGCGAACGGCAGCAACTCGCCCGCCCGGCCAATGCGATCCAGACGGGGTCGTGGCGTCGTGGGCTGGCGCCGGACGCCGCGGTCCTTGACATCCTGCGCGCGCGCGGTCTCTTTCGGCGCGCTTTTTTTTGGAGATCGCGCATGTCCATCGCGTTCGTGTTCCCGGGTCAGGGCAGCCAGGCGGTCGGCATGGGCAAGGCGCTCGCGGATCAGTTCGGTGCGGCCAAGAAGGTGTTCGAGGAAGTCGACGCGGCGCTTAAGGACAAGCTGACCACCGTCATGTGGGAGGGGCCGGCCGAGGCGCTGACCCTGACCGAGAACGCGCAGCCGGCGCTGCTCGCGGTCTCGCTCGCCGCCATGCGCGTGATCGAGAGCGAAGCGGGCGTCAACCTCGGGCGGGACGCGGCCTTCGTCGCCGGCCATTCGCTCGGCGAGTATTCGGCCTTGGCGGCTGCCGGCGCACTCGCGCTGGCGGACGCCGCGCGTCTTGTGCGCCTGCGCGGGCAGGCCATGCAGCGCGCGGTGCCGGTCGGGGCGGGCGCCATGGCCGCGCTGCTCGGGCTCGAGCTTGAAGCCGCGATTGCGGTGGCACGGGACGCGGAACAGGGCCAGGTGTGCCAGGTCGCAAACGACAATGGCGGCGGCCAGGTCGTGGTCTCGGGCAACAGGGCCGCGGTCGAGCGGGCCGTCGAGATTGCCAAGAGCCGCGGCGCCAAGCGCGCGCTGATGCTCGCGGTGTCAGCGCCGTTCCACTGCGCCCTGATGCGGCCCGCCGCCGAGGTCATGGCGGATGCGCTCGCCAAGGTGGACGTGCGCGCTCCGGCGGTGCCCCTCGTTGCCAACGTGCTGGCGCGGCCGATCCGCGAGCCTGCCGAGATCGTGCGCCGTCTGATCGAACAGGTGACCGGCACCGTGCGCTGGCGCGAGTCGGTGGCCTACATGGCGCAGGCGGGAGTGACGACATTCTACGAAGTGGGTGCCGGCAAGGTGCTGAGCGGTCTTGTCAAGCGCATCGCCGCCGGCGCCGACGGCGTGGCGATCGGCACGCCGCCCGACATCGAAGTTTTCAAGACGAGCCGCAGCGAGCGCGCGGCGACCGAGCGCCAATGAATGATTCAGGCGGCGGTTGCGCATCACCGCGCGCGGGCTCGCATAGGCGGCGAGGCGATCGGCGTATTGATTGCGCCGGATGCTCGCGCTCAGTTCCAAGTGGGCGATATCATGCGCGAGGTCGGAGCGCTGGCGCGGTTGTTCTCGCCTATCTCGATCATGCGCGGCAGGCCAGGCGGTGCGAGGCGGCTGCGGCATCGCCATGATGTAGCTGTGGTTTTGCGCCGTGAATTCGCTGCCTGGCATGACG
>DATBWJ010000400.1:0-6722 GCA_036514935.1 Xanthobacteraceae bacterium | reverse complement strand
TCCTTTTCCTGGCGCGTCACGCGGAAGCTCGGGCACATCACCCCGCCGGCGAGCGCGCGGCAGGCGCCGTTGTTGTTGCACATTTCGACCGCGCCCTGGAAACCGCTGTCCGGAAACGCCGACCAGTCGAGCCGCGTGGCGGGCCCCTCGCCGTGATAGCCGGGCGCGTAGCGCAACAGCGTGCGCTCGTCGAATTTTGGCGCGCGCACGATCTTGCCGGGATTGAACAGGCCGCCTGGATCGAAGCGGTCCTTGACCTCCCCGAACGCGCGCACGAGGCGCGCGCCGAACATCTGCTCGTGGAACTCCGAGCGCACCAGGCCGTCGCCGTGCTCGCCCGAATGCGAGCCCTTGTATTCGCGCACCAGGGCGAACGCCTCCTCGGCAATCGCGCGCATCGCGCGCACGTCCTTGTCGAGCCGCAGGTTGAGCACCGGCCGCACGTGCAGGCATCCGACCGCGGCGTGTGCGTACCAGGTGCCGCGCGTGCCGTGGCGCTCGAACACCTCGCTGAGCCGGCGCGTGTAGTCGGCGAGGTGATCGAGCGGCACCGCGCAATCCTCGACGAACGAAACCGGCTTTCCCTCCTCCTTCATCGACATCATGATGTTGAGGCCGGCGGTGCGCATCTCGCCGATCGCCCCCTGCAGCCGGGTCTCGATCACGTCGATGACGCCGCCCTGGCGCGGCCCGCTATGGTCCCAGGCCAAGCCGAGATCGCCGATGAGCTCGTGTAGCCTGTTCAACCGCCGCAAATTCTCGTCCCACTCCTCCTCGGCGAATTCGACCAGCAGCACGGCCTGCGGCGCCCCGCGCACGAACGCATCGAGCGTCGGGCGGAACAGCGCAATGTCGCGCGCAAGCTCGATCATGGTGGCGTCGATGAGCTCGACCGCGATCGGCTTGAGCCTGACGATATGCTGGACCGCCTGCATGGCGCCATCGAAGCTGCCGAAGTGGCAGGCGCCGATCGCGCGCGGCGGCAACAGCGGGGCGAGCTTGAGCGCGATGCGGGTTGAGAACGCGAGCGTTCCCTCCGAGCCGACCAGGAGGTGGGCGAGGTTGAGATCGTTGCAGCCGGCAGGAGCGCGGCCAGCAAAAGTGGATTCCGGTTTTGCGTCCGGCCGCGCGACCAAGCCTGGAATCAGCGCGTCGAGATTGTAGCCGCCCACGCGCCGCTGCACCTTGGGGAAGCGCTCGGCGACCTCGCTTGCCTCGCGCCGCCCGAGCGCAAGCAGGTCGGCGGCGAGCGGGCGCAGCGGCGCCGGCACGTCGGAGAGATCGCCCGCGATCGGCCCGAAACGGGCGCGCGTGCCGTCGGCCAGCACCGCCTCGATCGACAAGACATTCTCGCGCGTGTTGCCGTAGCGCAGCGAGCGAGCGCCGCAGGAATTGTTGCCGGCCATCCCGCCGATGGTGGCGCGCGAGGCGGTCGAGATGTCGACCGGGAACCACAGGCCGTGCCGCTTGAGGGCGCGGTTCAACTCGTCGAGCACGATGCCCGGCTCGACGATGCAGCAGCGGCCGGCGACGTCGAGGTCAAGGAGGCGGTTGAGGTGGCGCGAGCAATCGATGACGAGCGAGGCATTGACCGTCTGCCCCGCCTGCGAGGTGCCGGCGCCGCGCGCGAGCACGCTTGCGCCCT
The DNA here is from genome assembly GCA_036514935.1 of Xanthobacteraceae bacterium. Lineage (GTDB taxonomy): Bacteria > Pseudomonadota > Alphaproteobacteria > Rhizobiales > Xanthobacteraceae > DATBWJ01. The sequence continues at coordinate 5,077 of DATBWJ010000400.1, read as the reverse complement.
CCGCGCGCGCAATGGCGATGGCGCGCTCGGCCTCCGCGACCGAGCGCGGCACCGCGACGCCGAGCGGCATCATCTGGTAGTGCGAGGCATCGGTGGCATAGCGGCCGCGCTCGAAGCGCGAGAACAGCGCGTCGCCCGTGATCTCGGCCCTGAGCCGGCGCTCGAGCGCGGACATCAGCCGTGCCGGCACTCAAGTTCCTCCAGCAATGGCGGGCGGCGCGACCACGGGATTCACTCAGGCCCAGACCCTTCGCGCCACATCGACGAGAACCTCAAGCTTGCGCCTCTGCACGTCCTCTGTGATCCAGGTGTCGGCCGCCGCCCCGGAAAACCCGCAGTTGGGGCAGATGCTCAGGTTCTCGATCGGCACGTATTTCGAGGCTATTTCGATTTTGCGGATCACGTCGTCCGGCGACTCAACGATCGGGTCTCTGACGTTGATAATGCCCAGTGATATGGTCTTGCGCTTCGGCACCTCGCGCAGGGTGGCGAGCGTGCCCGACCGCTCCGAATACTCGATCAGGAAGGTATCCGCATCGAGCGTGTCGATGATGCGGGCCACGGTCCGGGCGTCATAGTCGCCGCCCGCGCCGCCGAGCGGCCCCTGCGCTCCCAGGATGTAGGTGCCGAGACAGATATGGACCGCCACGGTCACGCCTTCCCGCTTGGCGGCACGCAAGCAGCGGTTCTCCGCGGCAAGCGCGGCCTGCAGCTCCTGCTCGGGGTCAAGTCCCTGCTCGATCAACTGGCGACGTCGCTCGGGAACGATGAACCGGCTGTAGCCCGGCGCATCCAATTGAACGTAGCTGACGCCGTCATCGACGATCGCCTTGACCTCCTCGGCCATCAGACGCGTGAAATCGTCGAAAAAATCCAACCACGTGGGATAGGCGCGATCGCTCACGCCGACGCGGTACTGAAACCGCGTCAGCGTCACCGGGCTCGGCACGGTCATCTTGAACGTGCCCGGCGCGTACGCCTTCAGGAACGAGATTTCTTCGGAGGTGATGCGCTTCTTCGCTCGCAGCCGGCCCGACACAACCGGATGCTGGGGAATCAATTCTTCCTTGTCCGCAATATCGATCTCGCGCAGTCGAGGATATCGGGCGTAATCGATCCCCATATCGGTAAAACCCTCGAAAAATCTGTCGGAAATGGCGGAAAGCCAGAACCCGCGACGGAACTCGCCATCGCTGTAGATCTCAAGACCGGCGTCGCGCTGAAGTCCGAGAACGGCGAGAATTTCCTCGTCTTCGATCTCCTTGAGTTCCTGCTCGCTCACGCGACCATGCATGTGAGCCGCGCGCGCTTTGCGCAGCCGGTCCGGGCGGATAAAGCTGCCGCAGTGGTCAGCACGAAAAACCTTCTTCATCACCACCTTGCCACACCTGCGCCAGTTGCACATTCGAGCAGATCAATTATCATCAAGCATAATTAGTCCGACCGCGCGGAGCAATGCGTCAACGCGTCGAGAAGCGGAAACATCAATCTCCAAGAATGGCGGGACGAAGATGCAGGGGCGTCGGCAAGTCGATATCAATGGGTGCGAACGTGGGGTCCGGCCGCGCGGCGGGCGCGATTTCGTGCGGCGCGCGTTCTTGCGCTTAAGCATCTGTGCCGCGCTTGCTGCATTCGTGCCGGCACACGTTCAGGCGCAGGACGCGAGCCTGCCTCCGGGTCCGATCAAGATCGTGCTGCCGACGGCGGCCGGCGGCCAGCCGGACACCATCGCGCGGTTGCTCGCCGACCGCGTTACTCCTGCCATCAACCGGACTTTTGTCATCGAGCCGCGCGCGGGCGCCGGCGGCCTGATCGCCGGCGAATACGTGGCGCGCGCGGCGCCCGACGGGCAGACGCTTCTGTTCGTCACCGGCGGCCACACCATCTTGCCCGGGCTTTACGCCAGAACCATCAAGTTCGATGCCATCAAGGACTTTGCCTTTATCGCGCAGATCAGCGACGTGTTCTTCGCGATCGCGGTCGGCCCCGATCATCCCGCCAAGACATTTGGGGACTTGATTGAGCTGTCACGGCGCAAGGAACATACCTTCAGCAGCACCGGCACGGGCTCGACGCAACATCTGATCGGCGAATTGCTGAAACAGCAGCTTGGTTTGCAGTGGACGCACGTACCCTATCCGGGCGGCGCAGCACCATTGAACGACGTCATGACGGGCCGGGTCGATATTTCCGTCGACTCCCTGCTCAGACTGGTGCCGTTGGGCGAAAGCGGGAAATTGCGCCTGTTGGCGGTCAGTTCGGACAAGCGCAACGAACGGCTGCCGAACGTTCCCGCGCTCGGGGAATTTTCGCCTGGGCTGGCCGTCGGTTCGTTCCTTGCTTTGGCGGCACCGGTTGGCACGCCGCCCGCCATCGTCGCGCGCCTCAATCGCGAAATCGTCAAGGCGCTCAGCGCCGAGGATCTCAAACAGCGGCTGGTCGCGCTCGGGAACACCCCGAAGACCGGAAGCCCGGAAGAGGTGACTGCTCTGGCTGCCCAATATGTCGCCCGCTGGACAGGGATTATCCAGAAGCTGGGGATCGCCCACTGATTCTCGCCCTCCATCGGGATTAAGCATCCGCATCCCAAAAGGCTTGACTGAGGGGTGCATTCGTCCTTGATGGCGCCACGTCGCGCCCGGCCCTCCCGCCTGGCGCAGCGATCCCCCTCGAAGGACAGTGCCGATGACCAAGAACGCTTCGCGTAACCCCGGCCGCCATTTCCTGCAAATCCCGGGACCGACGCCGGTGCCCGACCGCATTCTGCGCGCGATCGACACCCCGATCATCGATCACCGCGGGCCGGAGTTCGCCGCCCTCGCCGGGCGCTGCCTCGATGGCATCAAGACCATCTTCAAGACCACCAATCCGGTCATCATCTACACCGCGACGGGCACCGGCGCCTGGGAGGCGGCGCTGGTCAACACGCTCTCGCCCGGCGACCGCGTGCTGATGGTGGAGACCGGCCAGTTCGCCGTGCTGTGGAAGAACATGGCGCAACGGCTCGGGCTCAGGCCGGAATTCATCGAAACGGACTGGCGCGTCGGGGCCGAGCCGGCCGTGATCGAAGCAAGGCTCAAGGAGGACAAGGCGCACGAGATCAAGGCGGTATGCGTGCTGCACAACGAGACCGCCACCGGCTGCCTGTCGTCGATCGCCGAGATCCGCAAGGCGATCGATCGCGCCGCCCATCCGGCGCTGTTCATGGTCGATACGATTTCCTCGCTCGCCTCGACCGACTACCGGCACGACGAGTGGGGCGTGGACGTGTCGGTCGGCGGCGCCCAGAAGGGTTTGATGCTGCCGCCCGGCATGTCGTTCAATGCGGTGAGCGACAAGGCTTTGGCTGCGAGCAAGAACGCAAAACTCCCAAAGTCGTTCTTCTCCTGGGACGACATGCTCAACATGAACAAGATCGGCTTCTTCCCCTACACGCCTGCGACCAATCTGCTGCAGGGGCTCGCGGTCGCCATCGACATGCTGCACGAGGAAGGGCTCGACAACGTGTTCGCGCGCCACGCGCGCCACGCCGAGGCGACGCGGCGGGCGGTCAAGACCTGGGGGCTCGAGATCCTGTGCCGCGACCCGCGCTTCTACTCGCCGACGGTCACGGCGGTTCTCTTGCCGGAGGGCCACGACGCCGACGCCTTCCGCGATCTTGCGCTGCGCACATTCGACATTTCCTACGGCATGAGTTTCGGCAGGTTCGCGGCAAAATACTTCCGCATCGGCCATCTTGGCGACACCAATGATCTCACCATCATCGGCGCGCTCGCCGCCACCGAAATGGCACTCGAACTTGCCCGCATTCCGCACAAGAAGGGCGGCGTGCAGGCGGCAATGGACTATGTCGTGTCCCAGCACGCGGCGCCCGCGCGCGTTGCGGCGGAGTGAACAGCTCGCGGCGGAGCCTGCTCATGATCGCCAGCCGGGATCGAATCCTGACCACCCACGTCGGCAGTCTGCCGCGCAACGAGAAACTGTCGGCGCTGCTGGTTCGCCGCGAGGCGGGTGAGCCGTTCGAGCAGGCGGAGATGGACGCCGAGATGGACAAAGCCGTGCGTTACGTGGTCGATCGGCAAAAGGCGGCCGGCATCGACATCGGCAACGACGGCGAGCAGCAGCGCGTGGGCTTCCAGACCTACGTGCCGCAACGCATGACCGGGTTCGGCGGGGTATCGAAGCGGCGGCGCGGCCGCGAGTTCGAGGAGTTCCCCGAACTGGTGGCGACGCTGATGCGCCGCTTCCCGGCGGTGAGCAAACAGCAGAACGCGCCCGAGGCGCAAAGCGAAATCCATTACAAGGACACCAAGGACATCGAGGCCGAGATCGCGCGCTTCAAGGGCATCGCCGCCGGCGCCTTCGCCGAGACATTCATGACCGCCCCCTCGCCCGGCATCATTTCCTCGACCATGCTCAACGCCTACTACGACAGCCAGGAGAAGTATCTCGACGCGATCGCGCGCGAGATGAGCAAGGAGTACCAGGCGATCCACCGGGCCGGGCTCGTGCTGCAGATCGATGCCCCCGATCTCGCCATGGACCGCACCATGATGTATCGCGATCTCTCGGACGGCGAGTTCGTGAAGAAATGCGAGCTGCACGTCGCCGCCATCAACAAGGGCATCGCCGGCATTGCGCGCGAGCGCGTGCGCCTGCATGTCTGCTACGGCAACTGGGAAGGCCCGCACATCTACGACGTGCCGCTGGCCACCATTCTGCCGGTGCTCTATCAAGCCAATGTCGGCGCGCTGTCCATCGAGTTTTCGAACCCGCGCCACGCGCACGAATATGCCGCCATCAAGCAGCATCCCCTCCCCAGGGACATGATTCTCATCCCCGGCGTGATCGAGACCACCACGAACTTCGTCGAGCATCCTGAGGTGGTGGCGCGCCGCATCGAGGAAGCCGTGGCCGCGGTCGGCGAGCGCGAGCGCGTGATCGCCTCGACCGACTGCGGCTTCGGCACCTTCACCAACCGCGAGTGGGTGATCGAGCCCGCGGTTTGGCTCAAGCTGAAATCGCTGCGCGAGGGCGCCGACATCGCCTCGCGACGCCTGTGGGGCAAGAAGAGCGC
>DATBWJ010000399.1:0-8095 GCA_036514935.1 Xanthobacteraceae bacterium | reverse complement strand
TCGCAAAGATGAAGGCGATGGTCGAAGGCGCCAAGATCGTGCGCGGGGAACTCGCGTGACGCGGGCCCGCTCGCCGGACCACCAGAGCGTGGTCGCCTGAGATTGAAGCGCCGCAAGCCCGCGGTCATCGTCATTGCGGGCGAAGCGAAGCAATCTCGTGCGGAGATCGCGAGGGGCGCGAGATCGCTTCGTCGGCCTTCGGCCTCCTCGCGATGACATATGAAACAAACATGCTCTACCCGATGATGCGGGCTGCATCCTCGTAGATTTCGTCGACCGAGTACCGGCGCGGGATGATCCGCTGCTGGTGGGCGTAGGAGATGATCAGTTCGAGCGCCGGGCGGGTGGCCTCGATGCCGAACGGCGTGGTCTCGATCGCGCCCGGCGCCGGCAGGGTTGACGCCTTGCCCTTGCGCAGCGCCTCCCACACCGCCTTGACCACCTGCGGCTGCTCCTTCACCAGCGACTGCTTGACCACCACCATGTGGTTGATCGGCACCACGCCGTGCCGCTGGAACCATTTCTGCGCTTCGTCCTGCGGGTTCTCGATCACGGTCTTGAGCCGCGCATCCTCGGGCAGATCGGCGCCGTAGATGACGGCGTCGACCTCCCCGGCCAAAAGCATGTTGAGCAGGTTGTGTTCCATGGAGATGCGTTCGAGCTCCGGCGGGTCCTTGTATTCGGCCACATGGGCGCCCTCCTGCACGATCCAGTGCGCGTTGTTGAGATCGACGCCGTAATCGTTCTCGACGATGCCGCGGATCCATACGCCGGTGGTCTGCGTATAGGAGCGCACGGCGATCCGCTTGCCCGGCAGGTCCTGCAGCGTGAGCCGACCGCGCGCGCCGTTGTAGACGAAGGTGTTGTGCTGGAAACGGCCGTACATCACCGCGGGCAGCAGGACGAGGGGCTTGTCATAGGCGCGCGCCAGCAGATAGGTCACGATTGCCATCTCGGAGACGTCGAACCTTTGCTCGCGCGCCATCGGCGCGAAGGCGCGGTTGACCGGCTTGACGTCCTCGAACTCGAGCGCGACGCCGGGCGCAGTGATGGCGCCGCTCTTGAGCCCGGCAGTGTGGGGATAGTTGCCGAGCGCCGTGCGCAGCTTGATGGTCGTGCCAGCCATGTCTGCGGCCCCTTTTTGCCGATACGCCGCAATTTCTATATGCATAATTGCTCGCGCCGGACCAGCGTAAAGCATTCTCGTGCGCGCAAGGAAAGAGGTCTTGCATGGCGAATGAACCCCGCCGGCTCATCGTCGGCTTGTCCGGCGCCTCGGGCGTGATCTACGGCGTGCGCATGCTGGAATTGCTGCGCGAGACCGACATCGAGACGCATCTGGTGATGAGCAAGTCGGCCGAGCTGACGCTCGCCTACGAGACTGACCTCAAGCCGAAGGACGTCAAAGCACTCGCCTCGGTCGCCCATTCGGTCGCCGACGTCGGTGCCGCGATCTCCTCGGGATCGTTCCAGACCATGGGCATGGTGATCGTGCCGTGCTCGATCCGCACCATGAGCGAGATCGCGACCGGGGTGACCAGTTCGCTCCTCTCGCGCGCCGCCGACGTGGTGCTCAAGGAGAAGCGCCGGCTCGTGCTCGCCGTGCGCGAGACGCCGCTGCACGGCGGCCACCTGCGCACCATGACGACGCTTGCCGACATCGGCGCGGTGATCGCGCCGATCGTGCCCGCGTTCTACAACAGGCCGAAGACGATCGACGACATCATCAACCACACCGTCGGCCGCCTGCTCGACCTGTTCGGGATCACCACCGGCGTGGTCAGGCGCTGGCAGGGCAGCCGGGCGGAGGGGTAGAGCCGCTATCGTCATCGCCGGCCTGCGCGGGCGATGACGGAGCAAGCCCTCACGCCCCCGGCACCGTGGCGTTGGGGAAGAAGAGCTGCTGGCCGTTGATCTTGTAGTCGGCAATCGCCTTCTGCCCGTCCGGCGAGATCAGCCAGTCGATGAAGGCCTGGCCGAGGTCCTTCTTGACGTGGGGATGCTTGGCCGGGTTCACCAGAATGACTCCGTACTGGTTGAACAGCCGCCGGTCGCCTTCGACCGCGATCACGAGGTCGCCGCGGTTCTTGAATGAAATCCAGGTGCCGCGGTCGGCGAGCACGTAGCCGTTGCTGGCCGCCGCGGCGTTGAGCGCGGCGCCCATGCCCTGGCCGATCTCCTTGTACCAGGGGCCGCGCGCGCTCGCGATGTCGATGCCGGCGATCTTCCAGAGCGCAAGTTCGGCCTGATGCGTGCCCGACTTGTCGCCGCGCGAAATGAAGGACGCGCCCGCGGCCCTGATCGCGGCCAGCGCGGCGACGATATCCTTCGTTCCCTTGACGCCGGCCGGATCGCCGCTCGGACCGATCAGCACGAAGTCGTTGTACATGACGGGGTTGCGCTTCACGCCGAATCCGTCGGCGACGAATTTTTCTTCAGCGGGCCGTGCATGCACGAACACGACATCGGCGTCGCCGCGCCGCCCGGTGTCGAGCGCCTGGCCGCTGCCCTGCGCGAGCACCTTCACCTCGATGCCGGTCTTGGCTTTGAAAATCGGCAGGATGTGCCCGAACAGGCCGGAATCCTGCGTCGAAGTGGTCGAGGCAACGAGCACGGACCGATCCTGGGCGAGCGCGGGCGCCAGCATCGCGACGGCAGCGGCGATCGCGACAGCTCGTGCCCGCATGAACGCTCTCCCTTGCTAGATCACGATATCGCCGCGCAGGAAGGCGGCCGCTTCCGGCGTGGGCGGCGCGGCGAAGAACTGCTCGGTCGGCGCCCGCCCGTGCACGCCCCCGCGCAGCATGAAGACGAGGTCGCCGGCCAGCCGGCGCGCCTGGCCGAGATTTTGCGTCGAGATCACGACCTTGACGCCGGTTGCCGCGACCGCGCGCACGATGTCCTCGACGGCCTTGGTGGCGGCGGGATCGAGGCTCGCGGTGGGCTCGTCGAGAAACAGCACTTCCGGCGCACGCGCGAGCGCGCGCGCGAGCGCGAGCCGCTGCTGCTCGCCGCCCGAGAGCCGGCGGGCCGGCCGGCGGGCGAGATCGGCCAGTCCGACCAGTTCAAGCAGTTGTTGCACGCGCGCCGGGCGCGCGCTGCGTGCGACCTCCGTCAGCCCATAGGCGACGTTGGCCGCAGCGGACCGGCGCAGCATGACGGGGCGCTGAAAGACCATGGCGAGCCGCCTGCCGTCGGTTACAGCCTTGCCACCCCAGCTGACGCGGCCGGATGTCGGCATTATGAGCGCGGCGGCCAGGCGAAACAGCGTCGTCTTGCCCGCGCCGTTGGGCCCGATGACGACCGTCGGCGCGCCGGGATCGAGCGAGAGCGAAATGCGTTCGAGGATCGCCACCCCGCGCACAACGACCGAGGCCTGCTCGAACACGATCGGCAGATCGCTTGCCGGCGCGCGCATCGCATCATCCGGCATGGATTTCGCCGAGGCGCCGCACGCCCCCGGCGATCGCGTTGACCGCGACGATGAGCGCGAGCAGGACGACCCCAAGGCCGATCGCCAGCGCCAGGTCGCCCTTGGAAGTCTCGAGCGCGATGGCCGTCGTCATCACCCGGGTGAAACCCTCGATGTTGCCGCCCACGATCATGACGGTGCCCACTTCGGCCGCGGCGCGGCCGAAGCCGGCCAGCACTGCGGTGAAGAGGCTGAAGCGGGCATCCCAGATCAGCGTCGCCACGCGCCGGGCGGGAGAGACGCGCAAGGCGGTGAGCTCATCGCGGTACTCGACCCAGAAATCCTCGATGGTCTGGCGCGTCAGCGCCGCGATGATCGGCAGCACCAGCACGGCCTGCGCCGTCACCATGGCCTCGGGCGTGAACAGAATGCCGAGGAAGCCGAGCGGCCCCGAGCGGGACAGCAGGAGATAGGCGGCCAGCCCCACCACGACCGGCGGGAGTCCCATGAGCGCATTGAGGATGACGATCAGCGCGCCGCGGCCAGGAAAGCGAACGAGCGCCAGCGCCGCGCCGAGCGGCAGCGCCACCACCGCCGCCAGGACCGTCGCCGCCAGGCTGACGGCGAGCGACAGGCCCACGATCGCAAGGAGCGCCGGGTCGCCGCTGAACAGCAGGTCGAATGCAGACGCGCCGTCGGACACCGTTGGTCCTCCCGACGGGATTTCATTGCATGATTTCCGAGGGACTTCAAATTTGGAATTATCGCGGAAATATGCAGCTATGCGCAGAGGCCAGTGAGGTCATCGCGGGTGGCTGGGTGTCAAGACGATGGAAATCAGCCGCCCGCCGGCTTCACGCTGAGGCGCATCAGCTTGGCCGCCCCGGACCCCATGCACCACAGCGCCCCGTCCGGGGCGATGTCCATCAGTCGGCAGTTCATACCCGCGCTGACGTGGGGGTAAACCGAGAACTTCTCGGTTTTCGGGTCGAAGCGCCCGACATAGTTGCCGCCGAAATGGCTGAACCAGATCACGTCGCGGCGGTCGACGTTGACCGCATAAATCTCGCTCGGCCGGCCGCCGTTGGCAGGGGCGCGCCAACTCGTCCACCGTTTGGAGCGCGGCTCGAACAGGCCAAGGCTGCCGAACTCGTGCTCGCTGAACCACACCCCGCCCTTGGAATCGAGCGCGAGGCGCCGCAGCCCGGGGTCCTCGGCCGCGCGCGGATGCACATGCTCGCTGGTGCGGCCGCTCTTGGGATCGATTTCGGCGATCTTGTTGCCGGTGAACTCGGCGATCCACAGCCGCCCGCTCTTGGCGACCTGAATGCCGTAGGGCCGTGCCCGCAAGGTCGGCAACGGAAAGTATTCGAACCGTCCCGTGCGGCGCTCGATACGCCCGGCGCCATCGCCATATTCGAGGGAGAATACCGTGTTGCGCTCCGCGTCAAACGCGAGCGTATGGGGATACAAATAGGGCTGCGGCCGTTGCGGCAGAAAATGTTCGGCAAACAGCTCGGTCTTCGGATCGAACATGGCGACCTTGTTGTCGGGAAGGCCGGTGATGGTGAACCAGACAAAGCCGTCCTTGTCGACGGCGACGCCATGCGGGCGGCCGTTGCGCGTGGGAATCGGCCAGCATCGGAACCGCTCGCCGCGCGGGTCGAACACGGCAAGGACGTGCTGCTGAATGCCGGTGAACCAGACACGCCCATCGGGGGCAACCGCGACGCTGTGGCCTGCGCCGCATGGGCTCTCGTACTCCCTCATCTCGTAGGTCTTTGGATCAGCGGGCGCGACCGCGGGCACCGGCGGCAGCGGATGGAGCGCGCGCAGGGCTGACGCGGGAACCTCGGGGCGGGGCGGGACCGGCGCCCCGCTCGCCCTGTGCTCCAACACGGCGATGTGATGAGCGATCAGCTCGGCGATCTCCTCGCTCACCACATTTCGGGGAAAGCTCGGCATCATCTGGAGCGGTGCGCGCAGCGCGCCGTGCAACAGCTCACGCGTGATCGCGCCCGCCGGCCGTCCGACCAAAGGGAATCCGATAAGCGTACCCCGCCCGTCGCCGCCGTGACATCCGGCGCAGTGGCGACGGTAGAAGTATTCTGCGGTGGTGCGGTCGATTTCCGGAGCCGCGGAGCGCGGGGCCGACGGCAGCGGCTGTGCGGCCGCCGCGGCCATCAGCCCGGCCAAGCCGATCGTCAGCAAGGCGCCGAGCCGGGCAACGTTCGTGGGCATGACGACCTCTTCTTTGGTCGCAATTCGCGCGCCCGCAACATGCTGTGAAAGCTACGAGCATGGCGAGCGCGCGGATCGCTCAGCGATCGCGAATGTCAAGCAATGGGGGTTGATCCGACCACGCCGCCATCTACGATGCGTCGCCCCTGAGGAGTTCGCAATGGCTATCGTTGATCAGCGCCGCGACGGCGACATCGCCGTGATCATCGTCGATAACCCGCCGGTCAACGCGCAGAACAACGCCGTGCGCGCCGGCCTGCACGCGGCGCTCAACGAGGCGCGCGGCGATGCGGCCGTCCGGGGGGCGGTGCTCACCTGCGCCGGCCGCACCTTCATCGCCGGCTCCGATATCGCCGAGTTCGGCCAGCCGCCGCAGCATCCCACGACGCCCGAGGTCATTGCGGCGATCGAGGCCATGGGCAAGCCGGTGGTCGCCGCGCTGTTCGGCACGCCCATGGGCGGCGGGCTCGAGCTGGCGCTTGCCTGCCATTATCGCGTCGCCGCGCCCGGCACCAAGCTTGCGCTCCCCGAGATCAAGCTCGGACTGATACCGGGGGCCGGGGGCACGCAGCGCCTGCCGCGCCTAATCGGGATGGACAGGGCGCTCGCGCTGATCCTGTCGGGCGAACCGATCGCGGCAGCCGAAGCCCGCGAGGCCGGCCTCCTCGATGAGATCGTCGAAGGCGACGTGACCGCCGCCGCGGTCGCCTTCGTGCGCCGCGTGCTCGCCGAAGGCCGGCCGCTCGTGCTCGCGCGCGATCGCGACGACAAGCTCGAGCCGCTGCGGTCGCAGCCGGCGAAATTCGACGAGCTTGTCGCCAAGCACGCAAAGCGTGCCGGCGGGCTGCGCGCGCCGGCCGCCGCCCTGCAGGCGTTGCGCGATGCTGTCGAGCTGCCATTCGACCAGGCGCTCGAGCGCGAGCGTGCTGCGTTCTTCGAGCTTGTGGCGAGCGCGGAATCGAAGGCGCAGCGTCACGTCTTCTTTGCCGAACGCGAGGCCGCGAGAGTGCCGGACCTGCGCGAGGTGAGGCCGCGCGAGATCGCACGCGCCGCCGTCATCGGCGCCGGTACCATGGGCAGCGGTATCGCCATGTGCTTCGCCAATGCCGGCATTCCGGTGACGATCGTGGAGGCGTCCGCCGAGGCGCTCGCGCGCGGTCTTGCGGGCGTCGAGAAGACCTACCGTAGCGCGGCGGCGCGCGGCACCATGACCGCAGAGGAGGCGGAGCGGCGCATCGCGCTCATAAAGAGCGGCACCGAAATCGAGGCGGCTGCGGATGCCGACCTCGTCGTCGAGGCGGTGTTCGAGGACATGGACCTCAAAACGCGGGTGTTCTCCGCGCTCGACCGGATCGCGCCGCCTGACGCCGTGCTCGCCACCAACACCTCCTATCTCGACGTCGACGCCATCGCGCGCGCCACCAAGCGGCCGGAGGCGGTGGTCGGCATGCACTTCTTCAGTCCGGCGCATGTCATGCGCCTCATCGAACTGGTGCGCGGCGCCGCTACTTCGCCCGCGGCGCTGGCGACGGCGCTCCATGCCGCACGCAGGATCGGCAAGGCGCCGGTGGTCGTCGGGGTGTGCCATGGCTTCGTCGGCAATCGCATGCACCGCCTGCGCTCGGTCGAGGCCGAGCGCGTCCTTCTTGAAGGCGCGCTGCCTCAGGAGGTCGACGCCGCCATGACGCAGTTCGGCTTCCCCATGGGGCCGCTGGCGGCCACCGACCTCGCCGGGCTCGACATCGCTTGGCGCATGCGCAAGGCCGCCGGCCTGAGCGCGCCGATCGCCGACCAGCTTTGCGAGATGGGGCGGCTCGGGCAGAAGTCCGGCCGCGGCTTCTATCTCTACGAGGCTGGCGCGCGCACGCCAAAACCGGACGAGGAGGTCGAGCGCCTGATCATCGAGACCGCCCACCGGCTTGGCGTCAAGCGGCGGCCGTTCGCAGCCAAGGAGATCGTCGAGCGCCTGCTGTTTCCGATGATCAACGAAGGCGCGCGCATTCTGGAGGAGAAGATCGCGCAGCGCCCGGGCGACATCGACGTGATCTGGGTCTACGGCTACGGCTTTCCGATCTGGCGCGGTGGGCCGATGCACTACGCCAACTCGCTGGGGCTGGCCTATGTGTGCGAACGGCTGCGGGAGTTCGCCGCGCAGACCGCCGACGTGCGCCACTGGCCGGCGCCGCTGCTCGAAAGGCTGGCGTCGCAGAACAAGGAATTCGCGTAAGGGGGGAATCATGGCCGCTGAACTGCTGTTGGTCGGGAGCATCCCGGTCGACACCGCCGAACAGGCGTTCCGCCTCGTCGGGGGCGCGCTCGGTCCCTGGCTGGCCTACCTGCCCGACGGGGAAGTCGGGGAGCGCCGCTACTGGATCGACGGTCTCGCCTATCGCGTCTTCAACGGCCATCGCGAGCTTGAGACGATCAAGTGGCCGGCCGCGG
>DATBWJ010000398.1:0-2463 GCA_036514935.1 Xanthobacteraceae bacterium | reverse complement strand
CCGAGCCGGCCGGCGCTCTCCAACCTCAGCCTGCTCGATCGCCAGCACACTTTCGGCTACACCCAGGAGGACCTCAGGCTGCTGATGTCGCCGATGGCGACGACCGGCGAGGAGCCGGTCGGCTCGATGGGCAACGACACGCCGATCTCGGCGCTGTCGGACAAGCCCAAGCTGCTGTTCACCTACTTCAAGCAGAACTTCGCCCAGGTGACCAACCCGCCGATCGATCCGATCCGCGAGGAGCTCGTGATGAGCCTGGTGTCGATCATCGGGCCGCGGCCGAACCTGTTCGACCTTGAAGGTCTGTCGCACACCAAGCGCCTCGAAGTGCGCCAGCCGATCCTGACCAACGCAGACCTCGAAAAAATCCGCTCGATCTCGCAGGTGGGCGACTCGCACTTCAAGTCGCGCATGCTCGACACCACCTGGCCCGCCGACCAGGGCGCGGCCGGCCTGACCGTGGCGCTCGACGCGCTGTGTGGGCTGGCGGAGGCGGCGGTGAATGAAGGCATCAACATCATCATCCTGTCCGACCGCGCGGCCGGCTCGGACCGCATCCCGATTCCCTCGCTGCTCGCCTGCGCATCGGTGCATCACCACCTGATCCGCAAGGGGCTGCGCACCTCGGTCGGTCTCGTCGTGGAATCGGGCGAGCCGCGCGAGGTGCATCACTTCGCCTGCCTTGCGGGCTACGGCGCCGAGGCGATCAATCCCTATCTCGCCTTCGAGACGCTGATCGCCATGAAGGACGAGCTGCCGCAGAAGCTCGACGACAAGGAAATCCTCAAGCGCTACATCAAGGCGATCGACAAGGGCCTCCTGAAGGTGATGTCCAAGATGGGCATCTCCACCTATCAGTCCTACTGCGGCGCGCAGATCTTCGACGCGGTCGGGCTGCGCTCCGACTTCGTCGCCACCTACTTCACCGGCACCGCCACGCGCATCGAGGGCGTCGGCATCGAGCAGATCGCCGAGGAGGCGGTGCGGCGGCACCAGATCGCGTTCGGCGATTCGCCGATCTACCGCCACGCGCTCGGCGTCGGCGGCGAGTACGCCTATCGCCTGCGCGGCGAGGACCACGTGTGGAACGCCGAGACCGTCGCCTCTCTCCAGCACGCGGTGCGCGGCAATTCGTACGAGAGGTATCGCGCCTTTGCGGGGATGGTGAACGAGCAATCGGAGCGCCTGCTCACCATCCGCGGCCTGTTCCGCCTGAAGTCGGCCGAAGAGGACGGGCGCAGGCCCCTTCCGCTCGACCAGGTCGAGCCCGCCAAGAACATCGTGCGGCGCTTCTCCACCGGCGCCATGTCGTTCGGCTCGATCTCGCGCGAGGCGCACACCACGCTCGCCGTCGCCATGAACCGCATCGGCGGCAAGTCGAACACCGGGGAGGGCGGCGAGGAGGCCGAGCGTTTCAAGCCGTTGCCGAACGGCGATTCCATGCGCTCGGCGATCAAGCAGGTCGCCTCCGGCCGCTTCGGCGTCACCACCGAGTATCTTGTCAACTCCGACGTGATGCAGATCAAGATGGCGCAGGGCGCAAAGCCCGGCGAGGGCGGTCAACTGCCCGGGCACAAGGTCGACAAGACCATTGCCAAGGTGCGCCATTCGACGCCGGGCGTCGGGCTGATCTCGCCGCCGCCGCACCACGACATCTATTCGATCGAGGACCTCGCCCAGCTCATCTTCGACCTGAAGAACGTCAACCCCACGGGTGAGGTGTCGGTCAAGCTCGTCTCCGAAGTGGGCGTCGGCACCGTCGCCGCCGGCGTGTCGAAGGCGCGCGCCGATCATGTCACCATCGCCGGCTTCGAGGGCGGCACCGGCGCCTCGCCGCTGACCTCGATCAAGCACGCCGGCTCGCCCTGGGAGATCGGGCTGGCCGAGACCCACCAGACGCTGGTCGCCCAGCGGCTGCGCGGGCGCATCGCCGTGCAGGTGGACGGCGGCATGCGCACCGGCCGCGATGTCGTGGTCGCCGCGCTGCTTGGCGCCGATGAGTTCGGCTTCGCCACCGCGCCGCTGATCGCCGCCGGCTGCATCATGATGCGCAAGTGTCATCTCAACACCTGCCCGGTCGGCGTCGCCACGCAGGACCCGGTGCTGCGCCGGCGCTTCAAGGGCCAGCCCGAGCACATCATCAACTACTTCTTCTTTGTGGCGGAGGAGGTGCGCGAGCTGATGGCGCAGCTGGGCTTTAGGACGATCGACGAGATGATCGGCCAGCTGCAGATGCTCGACCAGCAGCGCGTGATCGCGCACTGGAAGGCCAAGGGGCTTGATTTCTCGCGGCTGTTCTACAAGCCCGCGGCGCCCGCCGGCGTTGCGATCCACCGCTGCGAGCAGCAGGACCACGGGATTCGCACGGTGCTCGACCGCAAGCTGATCGCCCAGGCCCAGGCCGCGCTCGACCGCGGCGCGCCGGTGCGCATCGTGACCGCGATCAAGAACACCGACCGCACC
>DATBWJ010000397.1:0-11732 GCA_036514935.1 Xanthobacteraceae bacterium | reverse complement strand
GCGCGACCGCCTCCTGCGCCTGCCGGTGCGCCTGCCACAGGCGCTCGACCGCCCCCGCATGCGTGTCAAGACCGCCAAAGGCGTCGAGCAGGCGGCGATGCGTTGCCGCCTCCACCAGCGCCCGCTCGTCGTGCTGGCCGTGGATTTCGACCAGCGCCCCGCCGAGGCTTTTCAGGACCTGCACGCCAACCGGCTGGTCGTTGACGAAGGCGCGCGTGCGGCCGTCGGCGAACTGCACCCGGCGCAGGATCAACTCGCCCTCGGCGGCGACGTCGAGGGCGGCGAGCAGCGCGCGCGCGGGATGATCGGCCGCAACCTCGAAGACGGCGGCGACCTGCCCCTGCTCCGCCCCCTCCCGCACGAGGCTCGCATCGCCGCGCGCGCCCAGCGCAAGCGCGAAGGCATCGAGCAGAATCGACTTGCCGGCGCCGGTCTCGCCGGTCAGCACCGACAAACCGGAGGAAAAATCAATATCGAGCCGATCGATCAGCACGATGTCGCGGATCGAGAGCCGGGTCAGCATGATGCCCTCAGTCCTTTGGCCTCCCGGCATTGTCCAAGAGGCGGCACAGCGCCATCCTCGTTGATGCCAGGAAGTGCGGACGTGGGATATATAGCAAAGTGTCGGAACAAATCGGCACCTGCGGCGACCAACCTTCCCCAGCAAAGAGGCAGCAAGTAGCCCGCATCGAGCGCAAGCGAATTGCGGGGAAGTCGTACCGGATTGTGAAGCGGCCCCCGGATTTCGCTAGCGCTCAATCCGAGCTACGGTTGCTGACCAGGGCGGCGCGCGGGCTCGGTGCGTTCCCACAGCATTTCTTGAATTTTTTGCCGCTGCCGCAGGGACAGGGATCGTTGCGTCCGACGCCGGCGCGGGCCGCAGGCAATTGCTGGTGGCGCACCACCTCCATGATGTCGGCGGCGGAGCGGCCGCGGTGGATGAGGGCGGCCATCGCCTTGAGATAAGGTGCGGCGTGCGCGAAGAACTGCCGGTGTGACGCGCAGAAATAGTTGAGCCCCGCCCCGCCGTCCGGCGTCGGCACGAAGCGGTTCTTGGGACAGCCGCCGTTGCAGGCGAACCGGTACTCGCATTGGCGGCAGCAGCGCGGCAGCGTGTCGAGCTTGTCCTGCCCAAACCTCGCCTGGACCGCCGATCCGGCCAGATCCGCGATGGGCGCATGCATGATGTTGCCAATCCGGTACTCGGGATCGACGTAGTGATCGCAGGCATAGAGATCGCCATTGTGCTCCAGCGCCAGGCACTGACCGCAGGTTTCGGCGAACCAGCACAATTGCGCCGGCGCGCCTGCCCACAGGCCGACCTGTACGTCGAAGAGCTGCACGAAGGTGCGCCCGACATCCCGGCTGATCCATTCATCGAACACCTGGCACAGGAAGTCGCCGTAATCCTCGGGCAAGACACTCCACGGCGTTACCATGGCCGCGATCTCGCCGCGAGCGGGCGGCGCCGCGCCGGCCGGCGCAACGTCCCGCACGCGCTCGACGGCCGGAATGAACTGGATAAACGTGACGCCGGCCTCCTTGAGGAACCGATAGACCGCGCGCGGCTGGCGCGCGTTGTGCCGGTGCACGACGGTCAATACGTTGAACTCCACTTGGTTGTCGCGCAGCAGCGCGAGCGCGCGCATGACCCGATCAAAGCTCGGCTGCTCGCGCCGGTCGATCCGGTAGCGGTCGTGCAGCGCCTGCGGACCGTCGAGGCTGAGGCCGACCAGGAACCCGTGCTCCTTGAGAAAGCCGATCCAGTCGGCGTCGAGCAGCGTTCCGTTGGTCTGCAGGGAATTGCGGATGGTCTTGCCCGCCGGCCGGTGCTTCTCCTCAAGCGCCACCGCGCGCCGAAAGAAGTCGAGCCCGAGTAAAGTCGGCTCGCCGCCTTGCCACGTGAACTCGATGTCCGATCCGCCCAGCCGGTCCTGGCCGGCGATGTAGTCGCGGATGAACCGCTCGAGCACCGCCTCGTCCATGCGGAACGATTTCGTGGCAGGGTAAAGCGCCTCCTTCTCCAAGTAATAGCAATAGGTGCAGTTGAGGTTGCAGCGCGGCCCGTTGGGCTTGGCCATCACCTGGAAGGGCCTCGCCTCGAACGGCTTGCGCCCAAAGTCGGTGCCTGGGTCAGCCATCAATCCTGCGCCCGCGTGAGCGCGTCATTTCCATTACCCATTACACGCATTACGGTGACAGTGCATTTAACGACTTCCCACCCTGCGGCGGCAAGTAGCCCGCACTGAGCGGAAGCGAAATGCGGGGAAGTCATATTGGATAGCGACGCGGGCCCCGGCTTTCGCTGGCGCTCAATCCGGGCTACGGGCTGTTGCCGCAATTCGCCGCGCACCGTCATCAGCCCCGCGCCCCTCGCCCCGCCATCGCGTTGACTCGCCTCCCCGCCGTGCTAAGGTCGGGCAAACTTTACCGTCCGGTCGGTAAGGTATGCGGGGCGCGCGCGGTGGCGAGGGCTAGGCGAGGCGGAGAGCTTCTGGATTCGGCCGCAAAACTGTTTGCGGCCAACGGTTTTGCCGCGACCTCCGTGCGCACGGTGGCCGATCGCGCGCGGCTGACCAAGGCGGGGCTCTACTACCACATCCGCGAGAAAGAGGACCTGCTCTACCGCATCTGCCATCACTCGATCTCGGCGATTCTTGCCGGGGCGCGGCAGGCGATGACCGAGGTGAGCGACCCGCGCGCGCGCATCGCCGCGCTCATCCGCAATCATGCCGAGTTCTTCAGGAATCATCCCGACAACCTCGCCGTGCTCAACCGCGACATGACCGCGCTGTCGGCGGAGCCGCGCGCCGCCATCCGCAAGCTGGAGCGCGCCTATCTCGAGCTCGTGCGCGGCGCCATCAGCGAGGGGCAGAAGGCAGGCGTTTTTCGGCGCCAGCTCGATCCGACCGTCGCCGCCTTCACCATGCTGGCGGCGCTCAACACGCTGCACCAGTGGTACGACCCGCGCGGGCGCATCGGCCACCGCGCGCTGGTGCGGCAGATCACCATGATCCTGTGCGGCGGCGTCTATGCGCCCGAGCGCGCGGACGAGGGAGCGTGAACGATGGACCGCGTGTTCGACCGCTATCTGGAAGGCGAGCGCCCGCTCGACTTCGACACGACCTCGGGGATACCGATCGAGGCGAGCTACGGCCCGAGCGGCCCGCCCATGAGCGAGCGGCCGGGCGCCTTTCCGTTCACGCGCGGCATCCATCCGGAAATGTACCGCAAGCGCTTCTGGACCCGGCGCCAGCAGTCCGGCTTTGGGACGCCCGCCGATTCCAACGAGCGGCTGATCTACCTGTTGAAGATCGGACAAACCGGCCTCAACGTCGATTATGACGTGACCACGAAGCTCTCCCTCGACCCCGATCATCCCCTGGCCGAGGGCGACGTCGGCATGCAGGGCACCTCGGTGGCGACGCTCGAGGACGTCGACGTGCTCCATCGCGACATCCCGCTCGACAAAGTGAGCGCGACGCTGATCTGCCAGCCGCCGACCTCCGCGTTCATGATGGCCGCCTATGTGCGCGTGGCCCAGAAGCGCGGCGTTGCGCCCGACCGGCTCATCGGCACGATCATGAATTGCGGCTTCACCCAGCTCGTCGGGCCGACCTATCTGCCGAACACCGTGTTCTTCCCGATCGAGTTCACCCACCGCATCGGCCTCGACGTGATGGAATACTGCGCGCGCGAGATGCCGAAATGGAACATCGTCAACGTCAACGCCTACAATATCCGCGAGACCGGCGTGAACGCGGTGCAGGAAGCCGCGTTCGCCATGATGGTGGCAAGCGAGCACATCGAAGGACTGCTGGCGCGCGGGCTTGACATCGACTCGTTTGCGCCGCGCATCGCCTTCTTCACCGCGGCCCACCTCGACTTCTTCGAAGAGATCGCCAAGCTGCGGGCGATGCGGCGCATCTGGGCGAAGATGATGCGCGAGCGCTACGGCGCCAAGAACGATCGCTCGTGCTGGTTCCGCACCGCCATCCAGACCGCGGCGCTGGTGCTCACCGCCCAGCAGCCGATGAACAACATCGTGCGCGCCGGCATTCAGACGCTGGCGGCGGTGCTCGGCGGCTCGCAGTCGATCCACACCACCGGCTGGGACGAGGCGTTCGCGCTGCCGACCGAGGACTCCCACAAGCTCTCGATCCGCACCCAGCAGGTAATCGCCTACGAGACCAACGTGACCAAGACGGTCGATCCGCTCGGCGGCTCCTACTTCGTCGAGGCGCTGACCGACCGCATGGAGACCGAGATCACGCACCTGATGGAGGAGATGCGCGCGCAGGGCGGCTACCTCGAACTGTTCAAGCAGCGCTGGATCGAGGACCGCATCACCGAGGCACGCTTTGCGCTCACCGATCGCATCGAGGCCGGCCGGGTGCCGGTGGTCGGCGTCAACTGCTTCCAGGACGAGGACGACAAGCCGCCGGAAATGCGGTTCTTCCGCATCGGACGGCCGAAGATCGAGGAGCGCATCGCCTATATCCGCGCCTACCGCGCCGCGCGCGACCAGGCCGCGCTCGCCCGCGCGCTCGCGCGCCTGCGCGAGGATACCGCGATGGGGGTGAACGTGATGCCCGCGGTGTTCGATGCGGTCGACGCCCAGGCGACCATCGGCGAGATCGGCGAGACTTTTCGGCAAGCGATCGGCCACAGCCTGCCCTACTGATCGGCCCCAGCACGCGAGGACACCATGTCCAAAATTTTGATCGCCAAGGTTGGCACCGACGCCCACGACATGGGCGTCACGGTCGTCGCGCGCTGGCTGCGCGCGGCCGGCCACGAGGTCAACTTCATGGGCATCTACAACACGCCCCAGCAGGTGGCGCAGGTCGCCCGCACCTTCACCCCTGACGTCATCGGCCTGTCGTTCCTGGGGGCGGAGCCGGTCTACATGGCGGGCCGAGTGACCGAGGAGCTGGCGCACGCCGGCATCGAAGCGCCGCTCGTGGTCGGCGGAGTGATCACGCCGGAGATGGCCAAGGAGCTCGCGGAGCTCGGCGTCAAGGCGGTGTTCACGCCGGGCACCTCGCGCGAGGCGATCGTTGATGGTATTGCTGAAGTGCTGGCCGGCGCCTTGCGCAACGCTCCGCCGGCGCAGCGGATCAATCCGTATTCGCCCGCGCAAACGAGCTAGGCGTCGGCGAGGGGGCCATGGCGGGGAAGCTCTCGTATCTGCACCCCGAGATCGAACAGCTCGACCGCGACGGCATTAAGGCGATCCAGCGCCGCAAGCTCGCCGCGCTCGGCGAGCGGCTCGCCCACAACCCGTCGTGGGTGGCGCATTTCAAGAAGGCCGGCATGAGCCCGCGCGACCTGCGCGACCCCTGCGCGCTCGCCCACGCGCCCACCCTCGAAAAGGCCGACCTGCGCGCGCACTATCCGTTTCCCATGCTGACCGTAGACGTGCCCGAAGCGGTGCGCTTCTTTGCGACCTCCGGCACAACCGGGCTGCCGGTCATGTTCGGCTTCACGCGGCGCGATTTCACCGAGCTGCTCGCCACGCAGGTCGCGCGCGCTCTCGCCTGCATCGGTGTAAAGCCCGGCGAGCGCGCCTACCAGGGTTTTGGCTACGGGCTGTGGATGGGTGGTCCCTCCTTCGATCTCGGCTTGCTGCAGCTTGGCGCGACCACGTTTCCAGTCGGGCCGGGGCGCGGCGAACTCGTCGTCGAGTGGATGCGCGATCAGGCCTGGAGCTTCGCTTCGGCCTCGCCGCTGTGGCTGATGCGGCTGACGCGGATCGCGCGCGAGCGCGGCATCGACCCCAAGCGCGACTGGTCGCTGCGCCTTGCCGCGTGCGGCGGCCAGGCGGTCTCGAAAGCCTTCCAGGACGATCTGGAGGCGGCCATGCCGGCCGGCTTTCGGGTGTACAACAACTACGGCACCACGGAATCCGGCGGCCCGATCGTTTCGATCCCCTGCCCGCACTCCCACCATGACGACGAGATGCATCTCATCAACGAGGACACGATTCTGACCGAAATCCTCGACCCCGTTTCGCTTGAGCCGGTTGGGCCGGGCGAGGTCGGGGAGGTCGTGGTGACGACGCTCGACAAGGAGGCCTCCCCGGTCGTGCGCTGGCGCACCCACGATCTCGTGCGGCTGTCGAAACGACCCTACGATTGCCGGTGCGGCCGCAACGGCATGCCGCTCATCGGCCGCCTCATTGGCCGCTCCGACGACATGCTGAAGGTGCGCGGGGTGATCGTCTATCCCTCCCAGATCGAGGACGTGATCGCAGCGACGCCGGGAACCGTCACGGAGGCGTGGCAGATCTTCGTCGACAAGCGCGATCAGAGCTACGAGACCATCACCGTCGCAATCGAGCAGCAGAGGGGGAGCGACCGGCCGCTCGACGAGCTTGCACAGGCCGTCGCCCACAGCTTGAGCAGCCGGCTTGGCCTCAAGGTGCCGGTCGAGGCGCACGCGGAAGGCACGCTGCCGCGCTACGAGGCCAAGGCCCAGCGCATCGTGCGCCGCGAGCAGGCGCGCTAAGGCGGATGACTTCAAGTATGCTCGCGTTGGCCAACACGGCGTCATCGCGAGCCCCCGCAGGGGGCGTGGCGATCCCCCTTTCTGGATTGCTTCGGCGGGCTGCGCCCGCCTCGCAATGACCGCTTCCTCTTGCGTCTACCCGCGCAAGAGCTTCGATCCGAAGAACAGCGGCGAGAGCGCGCGCACCATGTCGAGCGAGCCTGCGGCGGCGAAATCCTCGATGCGAAGGTGCGGGTTGAGCGGGCGGATTCGTTCGAACGCGGCGCGCGCCTTGGCATCCGCGGGCGGCGGGATGGTCGCGTCGATGATCATCTTGGACCCGAACCGCTGCCACAGCGGCGTGCCGGGCGCGCCGATCTCGGGCAAGCTGGCATCCATGGCGTGGTTATGCGTGTTGGGAATGATGACGACGTCCTCGCTGGGATTAACGCGCGTCGAGAGTGCCCACAGCAGTTCCGCCGGATTGAAAATGTCGACGTCGGCATCGACCGCGATCGCCACCTTCGGGTGCTGATATTCGGACGACAGCGCCGCCATCAGCAGGTTCTTGGCCTCGCCGTAGGCGCGCGGCGTCATCTGCACGACGAGGCCGAAAATGCCGGGCAGCGCCATGACGTTGTGGATGTTGGGGCCGCCGCCCACGTCCTTGAGGCGGCGAAAGATGGTCGCGCTCATCGGGATCTTGTGGAAGACGCAGCCCTCCATTTCCGAGCCGTTCTGCAGGTTCTTGAAGATCGCATCGCGGCGGCGCGTCATGTAGTGGTATTCGACGATGGGGTTCTTGCCGGTGCCGGTGACGTAGTAGTCCTGGAATTCCGAGAACGGGCCCTCGTCCTCGCGGTAGTGCGGCGGGATGTAGCCTTCGAGCACGATCTCGGCGTCGGCGGGCACTTCGAGGTCGACGGTCTCGCACTTGACCAGCCGAACCGGCTCGCCGAGATAGCCGCCGGCGATCTCGAACTCGTCGAGGCCGTAGGCCGCCGTGGTCGAGGCGGCGGCATAATAGCGCGGATGGTGGCCGATGAAGATCGCCACCGGCATCGGCTCGTCCCGTTCCTGGTATTTCAGGTAGTTCCGCCACGCATGGCGCGGGTAAAGCAAGATGCCCGATTTGTGCGGTCCCTTGATCTGCAGGCGGTGAAAGCTGACGTTGCGCGCCCCGCTGTCGCGGTCCTTGGTCACGACCAGGCCGGAGCCGCACACCGGCCCGCCGTCGCGTTGGCCCGCGACATGCACCGGCAAGGTGGTGAGATCGAACTCCTCCTTTTTCAGCTTGACCTCCTTCACCGGCCTGTCGGCCACCATGATGGGGTCAATGCGCTGACCCATGCGCTCGGCGACCAGCGGCACCACCTTGTCCTCGCTGGTGCCAAAAGCGAGCGCGGCATGGCGGATATTCGCGGGCGCCTGGCCGAGCGAGCGCCAGCCGTGCGGCAGGTTCTCGAACAGCAGCGCTTTTTCTCGCGACTGGTAGAGGAGCGAGCCCATTTGGGTGAGCGGATCGACGGGCTTGTCGATCCGGATGAGCTCCCCGGCTGCCTCCAGCTCGGCGATCCACGTTCGCATGTCCCTCGGCTGCACCAGCGCCATCGGTCTTTCTCCGGGTTTGAGCTTGTGTGAAGTCTCGCCGGCTGCGGCGGCCAGGGATGGGGAGGTTTCC
Organism: Xanthobacteraceae bacterium; assembly: GCA_036514935.1. Lineage (GTDB taxonomy): Bacteria > Pseudomonadota > Alphaproteobacteria > Rhizobiales > Xanthobacteraceae > DATBWJ01. Next base: position 3,562 of record DATBWJ010000397.1, on the reverse strand, counting down.
TGATGTGCGGTCCGCATGCCCCGCTCAGCAGGTCTTGCCGGCTTCGCCAACGGATCGGCCATGAAAATACCTGCTGCCGACACGATCCGCAAAACCGATCCGATGGGCAGCCCAAGAGGCGGTGCTATGCTAACAGGACTTGTCTCTCACCCGTCATGCTCCGCGCAGGCGGAGCATCCAGTAGTCACGGACGCCAGCGGGTGCTGGATCGTTTGCTGGAGCCTACCATCGGGCCGGCCCATCGGGTCCGCGCGCAGCGCGGCCCGAAGGCAGGCTCTGGCCGGTCCCGTTGGCGGACGATGACGATCATGGGTAAATCTTGATATCCGTCAGTATTAGAAACGCCACCGGATGCGCCAGCCTCGTCGGCGGCCGCGTTCATTGGTGCATTCCGGCCCCGACCCGCCGCGAAACTCCGCCCCCGCAATCACCCGAACGGCGCGGCCGACGTCGCCGCGAAAATCGCGCTCGGTCAGGCCACCGGCCTCGCTCACCCCCGCCATCGCCTCGGCCACCGCCACGTCGCGGGCCGACCGATTGAGGCTCCATACCTGCTCCAGCGCCCCGGTGCCCAGCCGACAAGAGGGAGCGCTGTGGCAGCCGGCGGCGCGCAGAAGCACCTCGGCATACTCGCTCGCCGCGCGGACGTAGAGGGTGCGGGCGTCCTGGTTGCAGGCGGGATTGTGATAGGCCTTCGCCCGCAGGATGACGGCCTGGCGCAAGCGGTCGTCGTCGGTAAGGCCCTTGCCGAGGTCCACGGTCTTGGCTTGGGCAGGCGGCTGCGCGACCGGCGCCGGCAGCGCGGACGCCACGCTGGTCGGCTTTGCATCGGAGACCGTGACGCGCGATACAAGGTTTGCGACATCGAGCCACCATCCGCCCGCGAATGTCGCGGCGAACACCCCGAAGCCGAGAGCCAGCGTGCGCCAATCGAGCATTGGTTCGGACGGTCGATGACCAGTCGCGTCACCCTAGCCGGCCGCGCTGTCGCTCGCGTGAAAGGCAGCCCCGCAAAGCAAGCGGATTTCGTAGCATTTGATTAAACAAATCAGCCCGGAGCCGCGCCGTTGAGGCCCGTGATCTCCAAACCAGACCTGATCCGCAAGGATTTCTTTGCGCGCAGCGTCCACGCGGTCGCGCCCGACCTGATCGGCGCGAGGATGCTGGTAGCCGGCGCCGGCGGGATCATTGTCGAGGTCGAGGCCTACCATCACACCGATCCGGCCGCCCACAGTTTTCGCGGGTTCACCGCGCGCAACGCGGTCATGTTCGGCCCGCCGGGCTACGCCTATGTCTACCGCTCCTACGGCATGCACTGGTGCCTCAATTTCGTGTGCGAAGAGGAAGGCTCGGCGAGCGCCGTGCTGATCCGGGCGCTTGAGCCCACGCACGGCCTGGCGGCCATGCGCCGGCGGCGCGGCCTCTCAGACACGCGCCTGCTGTGCTCGGGCCCGGGAAAGCTGTGCGAGGCGCTCGGCGTGACCGCCAAACACAACGGGCTTGCGCTCGACGAGCCGCCGTTCGAGATTCTTCCGCGCGCGCGTGAGGTCGAGGTGGTGGCCGGCCCCCGCATCGGCATCACCAAGGCGGTCGAGCATCCCTGGCGGTATGGGCTCAAGGGCTCGCGCTTTCTCAGCCGGCCGTTGCATCCGCTGCCCTGACGTCGGGTGCGAGTGCAAGCGATACTCCGCGGGCCAGACTGATTTCTTGGCCGTCGGCACGCGGGATTGACCAGAATCAAGCAGCCCCGCAGGCGGTTGAGGGATGCTGGTATTGCGGTTCGCCAACGCTCGCCGTTGCGGGAGGAACCAAATGACGACAGTGCGACAACTTCTAGACCAGAAAGGTCACAACGTCTGGTCCATTCACTCCGACGCCACCGTGTTCGACGCCATCGGAAAAATGGCTGAGAAGGACGTCGGCTCGCTGACCGTGATGGATGGGGAAAAGATCGTCGGCATCCTCACCGAGCGGCACTATGCGCGCAACGTGGTGCTCAAGGGCAAGACATCTCCCACGACGGCCGTCGGGGACATCATGGAACGGCGCGTCATATGCGCGACCCCGGACCAGACCGTCGAGCAGTGCATGGCCATCATGAGCAGCAAGCGCGTGCGCCATCTGCCGGTGCTCGAAGGAAAGAAAGTCATCGGCATCGTCTCGATCGGCGACCTCGTCAAGAGCATCATCGGCGATCAGAAATTCATAATCGAGCAGCTCGTGCACTACATCCAGGGGTAAGCACGGCGGTCCGAACGCGGCCAGTCTCATCAGCTTCCGGCCAGCGCGGGGAATGAAGATTGCTCGTGATGCGCTGCACTGCGTGCGCGGCTGAGAAGCGTCAGCTCGCCGGCATCCGAAATCCCGGGTCGAAGCCGAGCTGCGCACGCGCCTTGGCGATTGACACCGCGCCGTCGTCCTCGGCGATGTTGTAGATGCCGGGCGGCCCGCGCGTGAGCGCGAGCAGCGCGGCCTGCGCGGCGGCGTCGACATGCAGCGGCGCCGGTCCTTTGGCCACCTCGGTCCACGTGCCCGGCCCATAGAGGCGGCCGTAGCGCAGCACGATGCCGTCAATGCCGGGCGTGCCCGTCACCGCTCCTTCGATCGCGTGCACGCCGCGCGCCGAAACCGCTTCCGGCGGCTCGCCCGACATGAGCGCATCGGTCTCCGCGTGCGGCTCTCGCCCGGGCGCGTACATGAAGGCGATGCTCTGCGCGATCAGCCGCGTGGCGCCGGCGCCCTTGGCCGCCGCCACCAGATTGGCAGTGCCCTCGATGCGGATGCGCGCATTGCCCGCCAGCGACGCGGCGATCTTGGCCGGGTCGGCCTTCTGCGGCAGATCGGTGAGCTGGTGAATGACGACCTGCGGGCGCGCCGTGCGCACAGCGCGTGTGAGCGCGTCGGCGTCGAAGACATCGACGATCGCCGGCGTCGCCCCGGCGGCCGCGATGAGGTTCGCCCGGTCAGGCGAACGCGTGGTGCCGGTGACCTCGTGGCCGGCGTTAACGAGCAGCGGGAGGAGGCGGCGGCCGATCGCCCCGGAAGCGCCAGCGAGGAAGATGCGCATAAGGATTGCCTTTCGCCTTTCTGCTGCGAGGGCCGCAGCAGTCTTTACGTCCCAGCCTGAAGCACGGTTACGCCGCGCCCCTGAGGCGTTCCAGCGCCGCGACGATCTTTTCACGCCGCGCCTGAGCCTCCTCGCGCTTCTCGCGCTCGCCGTCGACCACCTCCTCGGGCGCGCGCGCAAGAAAATCGGCGTTCGACAGCTTGGCGTCGACGCGGGCGATGTCGGCCTCGATCTTGGCCATCTCCTTCTCGAGCCGCGCGCGCTCGGCGGCAAAATCGATGATGCCGGCGAGCGGCAGCGCCACCAGCTCGCCGCGCACCAGGAGCTGCACCGCGCCCGCAGGTGGCGCGTGTGCGACAGCGATGTCCGAAAGGCGCGCCAGCCGGCACACGATATCCTGCCAGCGGCCTGCGCGCGCCTGCGTGGCGCTGCAGGCGCCGACGAGCACGAGCGGCAGGGGCGTGGCCGGCGCAATGTTCATCTCGGCGCGCACGG
>DATBWJ010000396.1:0-2463 GCA_036514935.1 Xanthobacteraceae bacterium | reverse complement strand
CCGTGAGCCGCGCCGCCCGCCCGCAATGCGTCAGCAATGCCTCAATAGACGTCCTTGCGCGTGTTGTAGACGTTGAACTTGCCAGTCGGCGTGACGAGCCGCTTGTCGCGAATCACCGCCTTCAAGGCCAGCGTCTTGTCGTCGACAACGACGATCGCCGATTCCTGCGCCTTGCTGTTCCACACCGAGAACCAGACCTCGGTGCCTTCCTTGTTGAACTCGCCCTGAACGACGCGGCGCTGGCCCTCGGAAATGCCGGACCATTGGCCGATCGGCAGCACCTTGTATTCGGGCTTGGAGTTGGCGAGGTCCTTGATCTTGAACACCGCGATGGAGGAGGAAATCTCGGCGTCCGGGTTGAGCGGCGTGTCGACGTAGAGGTTGTCCGACTTCGGGTGGGTCTTGATGAACAGCGAGCCGCCGCCCTGTCCGTCGACCGTCTGGACCACCTTCCAGGCGTGCTGCTTGTTCTTGGCCGGGTCGGTTCCGATGATCGAGATCGTCTCGTTGCCGAGATGGCTGGTCGCCCACACCGGCCCATATTTCGGGTGGGTGAAGTTGGCGCCGCGCCCGGGGTGCGGCGTTTGGCCGCCCGACTCGATCACGCTGACGAGCTTGCCGTTCTTGGTGTCGACGATCGCGATGCGATGGCGTGCGTTCGCCGCCACCAGGAAATAGCGGCCGGACTTGTCGAAGCCGCCGTCATGCAGGAAGCGCTCGGCCGGGATCATCGTCACCTTCAGGTTCTCGATGTCCCGGTAGTTGACGAGTAGGATCTGGCCGGTTTCCTTGACGTTAACCACGAATTCCGGGTTGTAGTGCGAGGCCACGATGGCGGCGACGCGCGGCTCGGGGTGGTACTCCTGGGTGTCGACGGTCATGCCGCGCGTGGAGACCACTTTGAGCGGTTCCAGGGTGGCGCCGTCCATCAGCACGAACTGCGGGGGCCAGTAGGAGCCGGCGATCGCGTACTTGTCCTCGTAGCCCTTGAACTTGGAGGTCTCGACCGAGCGCGCCTCGGTCCCGACCTTCAGCTCGGCGACCGTTTGCGGCGGTTCCATCCACAGATCGATGAGATTGATCTTGGAGTCGCGGCCGACAGTGAAGAGGTAGCGGCCCGAGGCCGACATGCGCGAAATGTGGACGGCATAGCCGGTCTTGATGATGTGCTCGATCTTCTTGGTCGCCCCGTCGATCAGGGCGATCTCGCCCGAATCGCGCAGCGTCACCGAGAACAGGTTGTCGATGTCGAGCTTGTTCATCTTCTTGGTGGGCCGCTGCGCGACCGGCACGATGACCTTCCAGGTCTCCTTCATCTCCTTGAGGCCGAATTCCGGAGGCTGCGCCGGGTCGTTGAGCAGGTAGCGCGCCATCAGCTCGATTTCGTTCTGCTTGAGCTCGCCGGAGCTGCCCCAGTTCGGCATGCCGGCGGGAGAGCCGTAGGCAATGAAGTCGCGCAGATGCTCGTAGCCGAGCTTCTTGGTGAGATCAGGCGTCAGCGCCTTGCCGGTTGCGCCCTTGCGCAGCACGCCGTGACATCCGGCGCAGCGTTCAAAGTAGATGCGGCTGGCTTGCTCGAACTCGCTCTTGGTGAGGGTGAGGGCCGGCGGGGCTGGCTGCTCGGGCGGCTTCTCGCCCATTGTTTCCAAGGCCGGCTCGTACTGCCCTGGCGCCGTGGTGCGATGCTTCTGGAGGTCGGTGGGCGCCGGGGCCGCAGGCGGCTGCTGTTGCGCCCTGCTCGCGGCGGCAGCGATGACGACGCCGATCGCAACCGCGCCGAGGAGCGCACCCGCTCTCCGCATGTACCTCATCATGGTTCTCCTATCGGTTCGAGCCGGCGGTACTGTCTTGGTCGCTCCGCGAAAAGCCTTGATCTAGGTCAAGATGAGACCTTCGCGCGCGCCGCCTCACTTGACCGATATCAATCCGCCTTAACTAATCGCGGCGATAAGTGTCTCATGCGAGTGTTTTCGGGAATCGGGCGGCCGCTGCGGCAGGCGGTGGTTACTTTTTCGTTGATAAGCAGCGCCGTGCCGGGCGCTGCCAATGCCGCCGATCTTGCGCTCGCGGCCGAGTTCTTTGCAGCCAGTGGTCCGGTCTCGGTCGAGCGCGCCGCCGGCGATCCACCGGCCGCCGTCGTGCGCTCGCGCGAGGGAAGCATCCTCGGATATGCGTTTTCAACCCGCGACGTCGCGGGATCGGTCGGCTATTCCGGCCGCCCGCTCGACATTGTCGCGGCCGTCACCCCCGACGGCATCATCGCCGGCGCGCGCATCGTCGCCCACGAGGAGCCGATTCTCGTCATCGGAATTCCGCGCGAGGCGCTGATCGCCTACGTTGCGAATTTCAGGGGCTTCGACGTCCAGGCGATAACGGCGCTCAAGAGAGCGGGCGCGGCGGCGCAGGGCCCGCCGGTGGTGGCGGGTGCCTCGGTGACGAGCGCGGTGATCCGCGACGCCATCG
>DATBWJ010000395.1:0-9880 GCA_036514935.1 Xanthobacteraceae bacterium | reverse complement strand
GCCGGCATGCTCGACGGCATTGACGCCCGGGACGGCGCCGAGCCGCGCCTGGAGGTCGGTGCCAGGTGGCGCACTTGCCTCGACCTCGACCACGAAACCGCCGCCGAGCACCTTGTGCGCCAACTCGGAGACGGTGCCGATCAGCACGATGCGGCCTGACTGGAACAAGGCGACGCGGTCGCACACGCGCTGGACCTGATTGAGCAGGTGGGACGACAGCAGCACGGTGACGCCGTGGTGCTTGAGGTTCTCGATCATGGCGAGGAATTCGACGGTCGCCTGCGGGTCGAGACCGGAGGTCGGTTCATCGAGGATCGCGATCTCGGCCCGCTTCATCAGGATTTCCGCAAGGCCGAGCCGCTGGCGCATGCCGCGCGAGAAGGTGGCGACGCGTTTGTTCGCCACCTGTTCGAGATGCACGCGCGCCAGCGCCTCGGCAATCCGCTCGGCGCGCTCGGTGGCGGCTATCCCCATCAGGCGGGCCGTGTAGGCGAGGTTTTCCGCCGCCGTGAGATAGTCATAGAAGCCGACCGAATCCGGCAGATAGCCGACCCGCCGCTTGACGGCGAGCGGCTCGCGCACGGGATCGTGGCCGAGCACGCGCGCGTCGCCGTCCGACACCTCGGTCAAGCCGAGCATCATCAGGATGGTGGTGGTCTTGCCGGCGCCGTTCGGCCCGAGCAGGCCGAAAATCTCGCCTTTCGTCACGTCGAAATCGATGCCGTCGACGACGGTCACCTTGCGATAGCGCTTGGTGAGACCGCGCGCAGAAATAACGGTCTCGCTCATCGCCGTCCGAACCTCGCAATGGCTCCGACCATCAGCAGGAGCGCCGCGCCGATGATGGCGACGCCGGTGATGCCCCACAGGGTCGACGTGGTGACCGTGACCCGGAACTGCGTCGAAGCGGTCTCCCCGCCCGTGGAGGCGCGCAAAGTCGCCATGTAGTCGCCGGCAAGCGACTTCTCCGTTGGCGTGATGCGGGCCTGCACCTCGGCGTCCTTGCCCGGCTCGATCCGGTCGATCGTCTTCGGCTCGAACTCGACTTTCCATCCGCTCGCAGCGGTTGAGGACAGTTCGATGGAGGTGGCGGGCGCGCTGCCGGTATTGCTGACGAGGATCGGCACAGAACTCTGCTGGCCGGCCTCTGCGCGCGCGCTCAGGAGGCCGTCGCGTCCGGCGAGCGAAAGCCGCGGCTGGCCGACAACTTCGAGCGACAGATCGGTCTTGGCGGTTGCGCCTTCCGCCGAGACCGTCACCGAGATCGGAAAGGTCGCGGCATCGACCGTCGAGGGCGGCCGGACCCTGAGCTTGACGTCCTTCGATCGACCGGCCTCGATGGCGACCGAGGAGAGCTCCTGGCTGCCATAGGCCTCCGTGAACGAGGTCTCAAAATTGCGCGGCGCGTTGGCGACGAAGCTGACCAAGAGATTGCGCCCGGCGTCGTTCTTGATGGTGATCTGATACTCGAAGCTCGACCTGGAAGTGCCGCGCAGCGCCGGCAGCGCCGTGTCGACCTTGAGCTTGGCCGGCAATTCCTTGGCCAGCGCGATCGCAACCGGCAGGCTCACGCTGCCGCTCTGCCCCTGCGCGGTGATGGTGACGGTTTGGGTCCCGCCGCTGGCGGTGGCCGGCACGTCGAGCCGCAGCTCCAGGCTGACGGCGGCATCGGTCGCCGGCATCGCAGCGGCAACCGGCTGGCCGCCGCCCAGCAGCGTCGCCGTCCATCCGGCGGGCACCCCTTCGACGGATAGCTGATAGCGCTCGGGAGGGAGCCCGTAGTTCTGCAGCTTGAGGGGAACGTTCGCACTCGTGCCCGGCTGGACGGAAATCGCCGGATAGTCGGAGAGCAGGAACAGGCCCTTCACATCCGGCCGCTCGGCGGCCGAGGCGACCGCAACAAAACTCAGCAAAAGGGGAACGATCGCGAGACTGCGCGCGCGCATGGCGGATTCTCTCCTTGGGACAACTCAAACTGCCTTGTCAGACGCCCCCGCCGGCGCACGTGCTCAGGCACGCCCGTCGGCTGCCGCCTTATACAGAATGCGCAGCGGTTTTGGAAATTTTTGGGCAACCACATACCGAAATGCCGCACCTCGCGCCGGCCGCGAGGGGCAATGTCAGCACCGGCTAGAGTTGGGATGCCTTCGGATCAAATCATTCGCGGTCATTGCGAGGCGGGTGGAGCCCGCCGAAGCAATCCGGAACGAGGGGATCGCCACGCCCCCTGCGGTGGCTCGCCATGACGGTGACTGCCATGCGTTGAACGTACCTGAAATCATCGCGCTGTAGGACCATGCTGTGGTTGTGCGGACCCCGTGGTGAGGCGGCTTAAATGAAACGTCACCGGCAACAGAGCGCGGGGCTCCTCGTCTTCCGCCGCCGCAGCGGCAAGACCGAGGTGCTGCTGGCGCATCCCGGCGGCCCGTTGTGGAGGAACAAGGACGCCTGGACGATCCCCAAGGGCCTCGTCGAGGCGGCCGACGACCTGCTCGCCACGGCCCGGCGCGAGTTCAGCGAGGAGACCGGCTTCGTGGCCGAGGGCCCGTTCGTGCCGCTGGCGCCGGTCAAACAGCGCGGCGGCAAGGTCGTGTATGGCTTCGCTTGCGAAGGCGATTTCGATCCGCGGAAATTGACCAGCAACCTGTTCGAGATGGAATGGCCGCCCCACTCCGGACGGCGGCAGCGCTTTCCCGAGGTCGATCGCGTCGCGTGGTTCGGATCTGCCGAGGCGCTGGAGAAGATCCACGTCTATCAGCGGCCCTTGCTCATCGAGTTGCAGGAAAGGCTCGCGAGTTGATCATTCCCTCAGCACCGTCGGCCAGTCGGGCTCGTCCTCGGGCAGCACCCAGGGCTCCTTGACCGCCGCATCCTTCCACTCCCGCCACGCCGGCAGCGCCATCACGGCGTCCATGCAGGCGCGCGCGGGAGCGCCGACCTCGATGGCATAAGTGTGAAAGCGCGAGACCACCGGCGCATACATCGCGTCGGCCGCGCTGAAGCGGCCGAACAGGAACGGCCCGCCGAAGCGCGCGCGGCAATCGCTCCACATTTCGTCGATGCGCCTGACATTGGCGGCAGCCTCCGGCGTAAGCTCACGCCGGCGCACCGGCCGCCACATGTTCATCGGACACAGCCGGCGCAGCGGCAGAAAGCCGGCGTGCATCTCGTTGGCGATCGCGCGCGCGTGCGCCCGCGCCCTGGCGTCGGATGGCCACAGACGGGCGGCCGGGAAGCGCTCCGCCAGGTATTCAAGGATAGCAAGCGACTCCCACACCCTGACATCGCCGTCGACGAGCGCCGGCACCTTGCCGCTGCCCGAGATTTCCAGCAGCCGCGGCTTGAAGTCCGGCGCATCGAGCGAGATCACCGTCTCCTCGAACGGGATGCCCGCGACCTTCATGGCGATCCACGGCCGGAACGACCATGACGAATAGTTCTTGTTTCCGATGACCAGCCGCAATGTCATGGATGTCTTGGTCCAGCAGGCTCGATCGGCCCGCCCGCCTCCCGCCAAGCGCCGAACCCGCCGCGGACATGGGCGACCGGCTTGAGGCCCATGCCCTGCGCGCAATGCGCGGCAAGCGCCGAGCGCGCGCCGCCCGCGCAAAAGAAGACGAACCGCTTGTCCTGCGCGAACACGTCCTTGTGATACGTGCTGTGGGGATCGATCCAGAATTCGAGCATGCCACGCGGGCAATGGAACGCGCCCGGGATGCGCCCCTCGCGCGCAAGTTCGCGGATGTCGCGCAGGTCGACGAAAACCACGTCGTCGCGGCCGAACAGCGCCAGCGCTTCGCCCACGGTGAGGATGTCGACCTCGCGCTCGGCGGCGGCGACAAGCTCATCCACGCGGGTGGTGATGTGCTGAGGCATGACGTCGCTCCGTCGTCGGCACGAATGTGGCAGACGAGACGGCGTGGTCAAGGCCGGAGCGGGACGGCACAAGCAGATCGCAGGGCCGTGTTCATGGTCCGGGAAACAGCTCCGACGAGCGGCCGGTGAGCCAGTATGTCGCGAGGCCGAGCCACTCGCGCGCGGCCTCGTCGGTGCGCGCAAGCCCGCCGGTAAAGGTTCGGAATGGCCCGTACATTTCCTCCCGCCCGCCGAGGCGCCAATCGACCGGGTGGGCTTCGACCGCAAAGCCCGCCTTGCGAAAGACGCCGATGGCGCGCGGCATGTGATAGGCCGAGGTCACCAGCACCCAGCGCTCGCCCGGCTTCGGCGCCGTGATCGCCTTGCTGAACTGCGCGTTCTCGATCGTGTTGCGCGCGCGGCCTTCGAGCTCGATGCGCGCGCGCGCAATGCCAAAACTTTCGAGCAGGCGCAGCGCGTAGTCGGCTTCCGAGGCGCTTCCGCCGATCAAGCTGCCGTTGCCGCCGCTGAAGATCAGGCGCGCTTTTGGGTATCGGCGGGCAAGCTCGGCGAGGATGGTGATGCGCTCGCCCGAATCGGTGAGCGCCGGCTGGCCATGGGCGGCTGACACGTCGGGCTCGATCGCGCCGCCGAGCACGATGAAGCCGGTGGGCGCGCCATGCGTGCCATCCCAGGGCGGGAAGCGGCTTTCGAGCGGATAGATCAATGCGCTGCCGAGCGGCGTGATGCCGATCAGCACGACGGCAGCGAGGCTTGCGACCAGCAGCCGGCGGCCGGCGCGCGCAAAGCGGGAAAACAGCAGCGCGGTACCCAAAACCGCCAGCAGGATCAGGACGTTGGACGGCAGCGCCAGGAGCCCGACGGTCTTGGAAAGCGTAAAGAACATGGGCGCGTCGGGCCTATTGCGGCCCCTCATGCGAAATCCGGTTGATCAGGTCGCTCCTCACCGCCGGGCTCGTCGGAGGCCACTTCAGTCCCACTGGGAAGCGCCGCCCATCGTCACGATGCGGCTGCGCGGGCCGGCGAGCGTGCGGATTTCGTCCATCTCGGCGTCGTTGAGCTCGAAATCAAATACATCGAGATTTTCCGACAGGCGCTCGACCTTGGCCGTGCGGGGGATGACGATCGCGCCTTCCTGCAAAAGGAAACGCAGGCTGACCTGGGCGGCGGTCTTGCGGTAGTGCAAGCCAATGGTGGCAAGCGCCGGCGCGCCGGCCGCGCGCCAGCGGGCAGTAGGCGGTGACCGACAATCCATGCCGGCGGCAAGCCTCGCCCAGCTTGGATTGATCGAGGAACGGGTGCCACTCGATCTGGTTGGTCACCAGCGGCTCGCCTGACAGGCGCGCGGCGTCCTCGATGAGCGCGACGTTGAAATTCGACACGCCGATGTGGCGCGCGAAACCAGCGCTTTTCATGCGGCACAGCGCCGGGATTGTCTCGGCGAGAGGAATTTGCGGATTGGGCCAATGAATCAGCAACAGGTCGACTTCGCTGAGCCGTAACCGCACCAGGCTCTCCTTGGTGGCGCGTTCGAGCTCGCGCGGGGCGAGATGCGAGGACCATATCTTGGTGGTGATGAACACGTCGCTGCGCCTGAGGCCGGAGGCGCGCAGCCCCTCACCGACCTCGCGCTCATTGTCGTAGATCTCGGCGGTGTCGATGTGGCGATAGCCGAGCCGCAGCGCTTGCTCGACGGCGCGCGCGCAGGTGCGCCCGCGCAAGTCCCACGTGCCAAGCCCGATGGCAGGCACGCGAGCGCCGTTGGCTTCGACAACGGGCGCGGCGATATTTGCCATTTCCTGCTCGCTCAAGGACCCCATTGCGGCGCGCGGCGCGCCGACGATCCGCACTCGGTCAACTCCATCGCCGCACCGCCCGATGCTGCGCTTTGGCGATGATATCCCGCTCACCGCGTCTTTTCAAAAATTTCCCGGCCGATCAGCATGCGCCTGATCTCGCTGGTGCCCGCCCCGATCTCATAGAGCTTGGCATCGCGCAACAGGCGACCGGCGGGGAAGTCGTTGATGTAGCCGTTGCCGCCGAGGCACTGGATGGCGTCGAGCGCCATCCAGGTCGCGCGCTCGGCGGAAAAGAGGATGGCACCGGCGGCATCCTCGCGGCTGATCTGGCCGGCGTCGCAGGCGCGCGCGACCGCGTACACGTAGGCCCTGGCCGCGTTCATGCTGACATACATGTCGGCGAGCTTGGCCTGGACGAGCTGGAAGCGGCCGATGGGCTGGCCGAACTGCTGGCGGTCGTGCACGTAGGGGATCACCACGTCCAGGCACGCCTGCATGATGCCGAGCGGCCCCGCCGCCAGCACGACCCGCTCGAAGTCGAGCCCGGACATCAGCACGTTGACGCCGTTGCCCACCGCCCCCAGCACGTTTTCCTCCGGCACCTCGCAGTCCTCGAACACGAGCTCGCTGGTGTCGGAGCCGCGCATGCCGAGCTTGTCGAGCTTCTGCGCGGTCGAAAAGCCGGGGAAGCCGCGCTCGACGATGAACGCGGTGATGCCGCGGGCGCCGGCGGTGCGGTCGGTCTTGGCATAGACCACCAGCGTGTCGGCCACCGGGCCATTGGTGATCCACATTTTCGTGCCGTTGAGGACATAGCGGTCGCCGCGCTTGTCGGCGCGCGTGCGCATCGACACCACGTCCGAGCCCGCCATGGGCTCCGACATCGCCAGCGCGCCGACGTGCTCGCCCGCGATCAGCTTCGGCAGATAGCGCCGCTTGTGTTCGGCGGTGCCGTTGCGCCGGATCTGGTTGACGCACAGGTTGGAGTGCGCGCCGTAGGAAAGGCCGACCGCGGCGGAGGCGCGCGAGATTTCCTCCATCGCCACGCAATGGGCGAGATAGCCGAACCCCGCCCCGCCGAATTCCTCTTCAACCGTAATGCCGAGCAGGCCGAGCTTGCCCATCTCGGGCCACAGCTCGCGCGGAAACGTGTTGCTGCGATCGATGTCGTCAGCGCGCGGCGCGATGCGGTTCTGCGCAAAATCCTGCACGGTGTCGCGCAGCCGGTCGATGTCTTCGCCGAGGCCGAAATCGAGCCCGCCCCAGACGTTGGAGATCATCGCTGTCCTCCCGCGTCAGACCGCATCAGTTCTATCGCCGGATGCCGTTCCTGTCAGTGGCCCGCTCGGGCGCAGCGCCAGACACGCCTCACGCCCGCAGCACGACCTTGGCCAGGAGCGCGTCGACGTCGCCGGCCGACAGCGACCGGTAGAACAGGTGGCCCTGCATCTCGTCGCAACCGGCCAGCCGCAGCAGCGCCCGCTGCTCCTCGGTCTCGACGCCCTCGACCAGCACGCTCAACCCGAGCGCGCGCCCCAGCCCGATGATCGCCTGGATGATGACGGCCCCGCTCTCGGAACGGCCGAGCGGCGCCACAAAACCCTTGTCGATCTTGAGCTTGTCGATCGGGAACCGCTGCAGATAGCTGAGGCTGGAAAATCCCGAGCCGAAATCGTCGAGCGCGATCTTAACGCCGAGCGCGCGCAGCTTGTCGAGTCGCTTGATTACCTTCTCCGGTTCGTCGATCAGGACGCCCTCGGTGATTTCGAGCACCACCCGGCCGGGCGCGATGCCGGTCTGCCGCACCACCGACGAAACGAGGTCGATCAGCGCGGGATCGCGCACCTGGAGCGGCGAAAGATTGACGGCGACGTACAGGTTCTTCCAGCGCGTCGCGTCGGCGAGCGCGCGCCGCATGACGAACTCGCCGAGCTGCGCCATGAGCCCGGCCTGCTCGGCGATCGGAATGAAGACCTCGGGCGGGATATCGCCGCGCGTGCGGTGGCGCCAGCGCAACAGCGCCTCGATCCCGACGATACGCTGGGAATCGGCGCTGACGATCGGCTGGTAGCGGACGTCGAGCCCGTCCTCAGCCAGCGCGCGACGCAGGCCACGAAGGATGAAGCGGCGGTCGTGGAACTCCTGCTCGAGCTGCAGGTCGAATCCGACGACGCTGCCGCGCCCGCCCCGCTTGGCCGCCCGCAGGGCGAGGTCCGCTCGCCGCATCAGCTCGTCGCGGCTCTCGCCATCGCGCGGGGCGAGCGCAAGCCCGACGCTTACGCCAATGCTCGTGGTCTGGTTGGCGATCGTGAAGGGCTGCATCACCGCATTCATGGCGGCGTTGGCGGCATCGACCGCCGCCACCGGGCTTGCCGCGGTCATCACCACTGCGAATTCGTCCCCGCCCATGCGTCCGAGCACGGCGGAGGCCGGCAAGGACTCAGTCAGTCGCGTGGCCGCCGCCGCCAGCAGGAGATCGCCGCCGCGGTGGCCGAAAATGTCGTTGAAGTCCTTGAAACGGTCGAGATTGAGGAAGGCAAGCATCACCGTCTGCTCGGGCAGGCGTGCCGCCAGCGCGCGATCGAGAATTTCGAGGATGCGTTCCCGGTTGGCGGCGTGGGTCAGCGGATCCTCGTCGGAGCGGCCGGCGCGATCGGCGTCCCCGCGGGCCTCCCGCCGGCCGAGCTGGATCGCCATCAGCGCAAACGCGACGAAGCAGGCGGCGACGATGGCCAAGAGCGGGATCAGGCGCAGCACCGCGTCCATCAACGGCCGCTCGGCGCTCCAGTTCAACCACCCAATGATACGTCCGCTGCGATCGAGCAGCGGTTGCACCACCCGCTCGCGATCGGCCGCCGCAGTATCGAATTTCAAATCCTTGAAGCCGGCGGTCTGTTCGATGAGACCAATCAACCGCCCATCGAGCGGAATGACCGTGGCGACGACCGGCGGCTTGGCCTCGTTCCTAATGGGAAGCTCAGCGACGGCAGCGAGCGCCGGCAGGTCCCCGATGAGCAGGAAATCCGTCGCCGGCTTGCCAGGCGCCGGCGGCGAGGCCGGCGGGCCGGCGCGCTCGGCGCGGAATTTCTCGATCAACCGAAGGATAGCGGGGGGAGCGCCGCTCTCGCCCGCAGGAAACGCGGCCAGCAGGCGGCCCTCGCCGTCGATCACGTAGGCATGGGCATAGCGGTAGCGCGAGCGCGCCAACGGCACGAGGTGGGAGGCCATTTCGGCCTCTGCGCTCGCCCGCGCTGCCGCGAGGTTGGCCGCCACGTGGACGGTGACATCGGCGAGCACGCCGCGGAATTCCTCAATGGTGCCGGCGAGGGCTTCGCGGTGCGCGTACTCGTGCTGTTCCTCGATCTGGCGCGCAACCGCGTAAGCGATGACTGCGCAGATCACGAGAACGACGACGATGATCAGCGCAAATGGCGGCAGCAGCCGCGACATCACGCGCGCGGTATCCCTGCGCGCGACCTCGGGAGATGGGTGGGCAGCGGGCCGCATTCGGCTGCGAAACCAGGAGAGCGGGTCCCGGCGGCCATCAGTCGCAGCGGATGTCATGACCGCTCCGCTCGCCTCCGTTGGGGTCGACTCGGCTACACTAGGTAAGCTTGGCGGGTTAAGACGCGCTGATGGAAAGGGGTAAACCGCACGTTAACCGCAATGCCGGCGATTTATGGATGAAGGCGGACCGGGTTGCCGGCGCATGCCCCGCGGCTTTGCCTCGCTGCACTTGGTTAACCGAGCTTCGCGCCGGAAAACCTCACGACTTTCGCTCAGCGCATGGCGATCCCTTCGGTGGATCGCTTTGTCGGGCCGCGGTCCTCCTCGCGTCGCCGTCATCGCGAGACGGCGCAGGGGGCGCTGACTTAGGCCGACAATGACCACCTTTCGTTCGTCATGCCCCGCGCAGGCGGGGCATCCAGTATCTCTATACCGGCGCGCGTGAATTCTGACCCATCCATTCCGTCATGGCCGGGCTTGTCCCGGCCATCCACGTCTTTGATCTTGCTCAGAGTCTTAAGACGTGGATGCCCGGCACAAGGCCGGGCATGACGAGTCGATACATGCGAGGGTCGGTATAAGACGTCGTACGGCAGCACTGCCGCGCTGCAGACTCCGCCTTGTGGTTACTGGATCGCCCGCTTGCGCGGGCGATGACAATGAAACGTCCGTTGATCCGACCGCCGGGCCTCTCGTTC